>URUC01000091.1 GCA_900550965.1 uncultured Collinsella sp.
ATGCAGACGCCTGCCCGGTCACGCGCGAGTCGATTGACTGCGCGCGGCGGGCGGGCGTCGCCGTTGTTATCGCCGGCAATAGCACGCAAAACCTGGAACGGCACATTCGCCGCGACGACCCGCGCGATGCCGAGCACGCGCGACGCGGCTTTTGGGTCACGACGCTCGACGTGAGCGTGGGCGCCGACAGCGCCGACTTTGCCATTGTCGAACGCCTGCAGGCGGGCGACGTGGTCGTGACGCAGGACATTGGCTTGGCGAGCATGGTGCTCGGGCGCAATGCCGCCGCTATCGGTGTGCGCGGGCGCGTCTACGACAAAGCAACCATCGACATGCAGCTGTTTATTCGCCACGAGGAAAAGAAGGTGCGCCGCGCCGGCGGACGCACTCGCGGACCGGCGGCATTTACCAGCGAAGACCGCGCCCGCTTTAAACGCAACCTCACCGAGTTGCTGCACTAACCAAGGTAGGTTTTTGGGACATGTCCGGAAATCTACCTATTTGTTTTGGCGGCGGGGAATGCCCTGGTCACAGAGGTAGATCGTAAGACATGTCCCAATAATCTACTTAAAGGCCAACGGCGGAGAGGATGAGGCCCCAGCCAGCGCCGATGACGTACATCATGATCAGGAACACGGCATTTTCGCGGGCGCTGCGGTTGGTGCGGAACAGCACCAGATAACCCACGCCGGCGGAAATGAGCGTGCCGGCGAGCATCGGGGCCAGCTGCAGCGCGCCTTCCAGGTACAGTTGCGTGATGACGACGCTGGCCGAGCAGTTGGGGATCAGGCCGACGAGTGCCGAGCCCAGGACCGCAAGCGTCTCGTTGCCGCGCAGGAACTGCTCGATTGCGGACTCGCCGAACGTCTCGAGCACGGCAACCAGAATCAGCGTCACCAGGAAAATGAATACCGATACCTGCACGGTGTGGGAGATGGCGCTGCGGATAATCGACAGGACAGGCGTCCCTTCGTGGGAATGGGAGTGACCGTGACCATCATGGTGTTCATATTCGCCCTCATGACCGTGATCGTGGCCATGTCCGTGTTCGTGCTCGTCCTCGTCTTCATCACAACCGCAATGGTCGCGCTCGCACAGCTCGTGGATGTGGTCGGCGCTCACGCCCGCCTCGGCCACCTCGTCGATGATGTCACCGCCAGTGTGGTCGTCGTGCGCGCAATTCACGTGGGCCGGGTTGGCCGCGGTTCCCAGCACGGTGCGGCGAATCGCCGCATGCGCGCGAGCGTTACGACGCAGGCCGCGAATGGCGGCGTCCACGATAAAGCCCGTGACCAGCGCGATCAGTGCCTTCGAAGCCAAAAGCATCGCCATGGTCTGCACGGGCACCTGCTCGGCGAGCAACAGCGGCAGCATCTCATCGGAGGTCGAAAGGAACACCGCCACCAACGTGCCCAAGGTCACGACACGACCGGCGTACAGTGTGGCCGCCATTGCCGAAAAGCCGCACTGCGGCACCATGCCCAGCAGCGAGCCAACCACGGGACCCGTGGCGCCGGCGCGCTTGATGGCCCCGTTAACGCGGTCGCCCGCGACGTGCTCCAAGGTCTCGAGGGCCAGATACGTCACCAACAAAAACGGCACCAGCGACAGCGTGTCCTTGCCGGCGTCGAGCAAAATATCAATCAGCAAATCCATGAAGGATGGAACCTTTCGTGTCTTTCGGCAGCATTGTAAAAGTCCTAGCGGTCAACTAGGGTATTGTAGTTGTCCCGGGCGCGGTGCCAATAGTTGCCCATGGTAAACTATCATCTCGCCACAACTCAGTAACCCCGAGCCGCGCGACGCGGCCCGTCCAAGGAGCAGCCTATGAACGTTTCGCAAGCACTCGAATACGAACGCCAACCGTTTATCCCTATGTTTATCTATGGCGATCACGGCGCCATGGAGTCCGAGCGCCAGAAGGGCGAAGAGGCCCTCAAGGTGCTCGAGACCGAGTACTTTACCGCCGAGGGCGACCCCAGCTTCGACTTTGCCACCGTGCGCGACCTGGCCGACCGCAACCGCGACCTGTGCGACCAGATTGGCGAGGCACGCCTGCGCAACGTGACGCCCGCGACGCTTTCGCGCGGCCTGTCCGATGCTGACACCTGCGCCGCCATCGGCAAGATGCAAAAGCGCACTGCCGCGTCCGTTATGCGCGAAATCCGCGGCGACCGCGACGCGCTCGGCGTGGCCTACGCCCGCAAACCCATCCAGGGCACCGTGCTCGGTATCGACATCGAGACCACCGGCCGTGCACCCGAGCGCGGCTATATCATCAACGTGGGCTGGGAGATCATGGAGCTCACCAGCGACGCCGTCCCGCACGACGCCGAGGCACACTACTGCGGCCTGCCCGACATCTACCGCGGCGAGGATGTACCGCTGTCGAATATCCACCACATCGCCTGGGACGACATCGACGGCAAAACGCCCTTCCGCGAGAACAAGGAGCTGCAAAAGCAGCTGCTCAAGCTTATGAAGAAGTACCCGTACATGGCGCATAACGCCGCCTTTGAGGACAGCTGGTTCAAGATTCACCTGGACGGTTACGCCGAGGCACGCCGCGCGGGCAAGATCATTGTCATCGACTCGCGCCAGATCTGCCGCAGCCTGGACGCCGACGTGCGCTCGCTCCCCCGCGAGTCCGCCCCCGCCGCGCTCGAGAACTGGGCACGCCGTCGCGGCACCCTCGCGCCCGACGCCAACGAGCAGCATCTGGGTCTGGACGACACCGACCTCATGCTCCGCACGGTACAGGCCGAGTTCAACCTCAAGAACCTATTCGCGAAATAACCGATCCATCTGCGGGAGCGCCTGCCAGGCACAGTGCAATCCGTCTGGAGGCACCGGCACGCAGTAAACTAGGGCGCAGTCTTATGGCTGCACCCTAGTTTGCATCAAAACGAGCAAATTCGCGTGCTTCACATAGTCGGCAGGTTGGCCCACCTACTTTTTTCGAGTTGTTCGGCCAGCTGAACCACTAGTCGAGGCCCCTTGAACCGCAATCGAGCGCTATAGTCGCCCCAATTTCGCAACCAAGCCCCATAAATCTACCTGAATCAATTCGAATAGGACGTTGCGATCGCACCATTCGTATAGGATAAGGCCGAATAACTCAAATTATGTTGGTGAGGCATCTGAGCGGTCGGCAAAAACGCTTAGAAGCTACGAATCCGCAACTAAAGTTCACCAAAATGGGGCGGCCGACAGAAACCTCCCCAGCCGAAGCTGCCCCCCTCAATACGACAGCTCAAAACCCACCGTTCGCAGAAGATAAGCCGCGCCCCAATACCGTTGCCCGAAGTTTCGGGCGTATATGGCGTCCGCTATGCCATCATGCGCGTATGGGAATCGTTCTGTCACATACCACGGCACGCGCTGTATACCAAACAGTCAACTCGCTCGCAAGCTACGCGACCGATCCCATACCCATGGAAAAGATCAAGGTGTCTGCGCCGACCACGTCCGACCTGGAAGCGGCGCGAGCATGGCTCAACAGAAAGAATGTCGATTCTGAAAGCATCCATGTGCTGACGTTTTCCAATAATGCCAAAAGGCACCGCAAGGGCTGCATCTGCCACTGCACGCGCTATACGTTTGATGCAGAAAGCTACCTAGAACTCGAGCCGAACGTCCACATCGTCGATATCAAGCTGTGCGCGTTAGAAGCAGCAGCCGACCTCAACCTTTCGGAGCTCGTTGAGTATTACTTTGAAATCTGCGGCTCCTACGCGCTTGGAACGTCCGACGAAACTCAATATCGCGAGCGCCCAGCCCTAACCAGCGTTGAAGAGCTCAGAGCCTTCTTTTCAGAGGCATCGGGGTATCGTGGATCTAATAAAGCACTTAAGGCACTTTCTTATGTACGCGAAGGCTGTCGCTCCCCACTCGAAACGGCGTTTGTCATGATGCTGACAATGCCCAAGTCAATGGGTGGCTTAGCCATACGCGCTATCAAAACGGACTATCCGATCCCAGTCCCCAAAAGATACGCCGCCCTAACGCGACGGACGGTTTTCTACCTCGACGCGCTGCTCGAAAATTCGATGACCGATATCGAATACAACGGCTTTTACCACGACGAGCCCGAACAGCAATCAATTGACGAGGAACGCCGAAACACGCTGCGAAACATGGGATATGCCGTTATCACAGTTAGTCGTCATTCGTTTTTCAAGCAGTCCGCTTTTAGACGGGTCATGGAAGCGATTCGCATTCGCGAGAAGATATGGCCCGGTCGACTCCCGGATAACTTCGCCATCCTGCAAGAAACTCTTCGTCAATTTGTCTTGCGGCGCTACTTCGAATACGGCCGCCGCGTCCTGGAGACACTCAAAGAAGAAGAGGCCGCCAAGCGCGAAATTGCAAGCCAATATCCGCAAGCTGATGACCCGAGCATCAACGATGTGCCCGAACCCGACGACATGCAACACGTCGGGGCCCTTGCTGAGGAAATCAATGGGCCTTGGGAAAGCGACATTTTCGCAAAAATCGATGAAAACCGCACGGAAGACGACACGATTATTGATCTAATTGAGAATTCGCTCTTCTAAAGGCGATCTCTGCGGATGTCCACCTACATTTTTCGACTTATTCGGCCGCCGATGTGCCGGATTGGCCGCAGCAATGCTCAATATAACTTTAGATAAAACTGATTCTGCAGGAACTCCCGTAGAGGAAGAACTGATTCTCGCGGTATTTAACACGATAAAGTACAAATATGAACAGTTCTAATGCTTCTCAAGGTGGCTTTCTTAGCATGCTGGCCGAACATCTCGAAATATGTTGGCGAGCATTGCGTCGATGTCTCCCAACCCGCAGAAAATCGCCGAGGCGGCAAGCAGTCATCGAAATTATCGCAAATTGTATTGACATATGAACATGCGCTCATATAATCGAAAGTAAATTATATGAGCGCATGTTCATATGAAAGGATATTGCAATGAGCATCCGCGTTGATGAAACGGAACCCGACATCGAGGCCACCGAGCCCGTGATCCCCACCACCTGCTCGCCCGAGGACCTTCCCGACGAGGAGCTTCTCTACGACCTTGCCGACCTGTTCAAGGTCTTCAGCGACACCACGCGCATCAAGATTCTCTATGCCCTCATGGGCCGCGAGCTCTGCGTGGCCGACATCGCCGAGGCGACCGCAACCTCGCAGTCTGCGGTGTCGCACCAGCTGCGCACGCTCAAGCAGTCGCACCTGGTCAAGTTCCGCCGCGACGGCCGCAACATTCTCTACTCGCTCGCCGACGATCATGTCTACACCATGCTCAACCAGGGCATGAGCCATATCTGCGAATAGCAATCAACCACGGTATCAGCGCGGCCGGCACCCAGACCGCTAACACAGGGAAAGGAACCCACCATGAAAAAGCAGTTTAAGCTCGACGAGATCGATTGCGCCAACTGCGCGCGTGAACTTCAGGACGAGCTGGCTAAGCTCGATGGCGTCAAGTCCGTTTCGGTCAACTTTATGACCCAGAAGCTGACGCTCGAGGCCGACGACGCCGAGTTCGACGAGGTCCTGGACCGCGTCGTTGAGTTCACCGCCGATGCCGAGCCGGACTGCGAGATCATTCTCTAACCCGCGCATACGTTGACCTGTAAGGCCGCGCTTGCCGCGGCCTTTGCTCGCGAAATTATATGAGCAAGTGTTCATACACTCAAATGGGAGGTTTGAATCATGGCGGCCGCCGATTCCAAAAAGAAAAAGAAGAAGCGCAAGAAGAAAGAGTCCCTTGAGCACAAGCGCAACCGCATCCTGGTAGCACTGGGCATTTTTGCCGTTGTTTATGCCCTCGACGAGCTCGGCGCCCTCGCTATCGCATTTGGGGAGCCCGGCAACATCTACGCCAGCTTTGTGCTGTTCCTCGTGCCGTTTTTGATTGCCGGCTACGACGTACTGCAAAAGGCATTCAATAACATCCGCCGCGGCAAGGCCTTCGACGAGAGCTTCCTCATGGCCGTCGCGACCATCGGCGCGTTTGCCATGGTGCTCTTCCCCGACACCGACCCGCACATGGCCGAAGGCGCCGCTGTCATGCTGTTCTACCAGGTCGGCGAGTTGTTCCAGGCATACGCCGTGGGCAAGAGCCGCAAGTCGATCAGTGCCATGATGGACATCGCGCCCGACTACGCTAACGTCGAGCAAGCCGACGGCACACTCGAACAGGTCTTTCCCGATGACATCGCCGTCGGCACCGTGATCGTGGTCAAGCCCGGCGAGCGCGTGCCTATCGACGGCGTCATCGTCGAGGGCGAAACCCAGCTCGACACCGCCGCACTCACGGGCGAGTCGGTCCCCCGCCCGGCCAAAACCGGAGACGATATCATCAGCGGCTGCATCAACATGACGGGTCTCATCCGCGTGCGTACCACCAAGCCGTTTGGCGAGTCCACCGTTGCGCGCGTCCTGGAGCTCGTAGAAAATGCCAGCGAAAAGAAGGCGCGCACCGAGAACTTCATCACGCGCTTTGCCCGCGTCTACACGCCCGCCGTCACCGGCGCGGCCGCGGTGCTCGCGCTTGGCGGCGGCCTGGTGACTGGCGCTTGGTCCGATTGGATCCTGCGCGGCCTGACCTTCCTGGTCGTCAGTTGCCCGTGCGCGCTCGTGATCAGCGTGCCGCTGAGCTTCTTTGGCGGCATTGGCGGCGCGTCCAAGCTGGGCGTTCTCATCAAGGGTTCCAACTACCTCGAGGCGCTCGCCGACGTGGACACCGTCGTCTTCGACAAAACGGGCACCCTTACCAACGGCACGTTCTCGGTCGTCGCGGTGCACCCCGAGGCCGGCTATACCGAGCAGTCGTTGCTCGAAGTCGCCGCCCTTGCCGAGTCGTTTTCCGATCACCCTATCGCGCAGTCGGTGCGCGCCGCCTACCAGGGCGAGCCCGACCCCAAGCGCGTGACGGATTCCACTAATGACGCGGGCCACGGCGTGACGGCGACCATCGACGACAAGCACGTCGTCGTCGGCAACGCCAAGATGCTCGCCGCGGCCGGCGTTGAAGCGCCCGATTGCGAGGTCGTCGGAACGATTCTGCATGTGCTCGTTGACGGCGTGTACGCCGGCCACATCGTGATTGCCGACACCGTCAAGGCCGATGCGAAGCAAACGATTCGCGACCTGCACGCAGCCGGCGTCAAGCGCACCGTCATGCTCACGGGCGACCGCGAGGAAGTGGCAGCCGCCGTGGCCAAGCAGCTGGGGCTCGACGAGTTCCACGCTCAGCTTCTACCAGGTGACAAGGTCGAACGTGTTGAAGCGCTGCTCGCGGCCGAAAGTGGCAAGGGTAAGCTCGCCTTTGTGGGCGACGGCATCAACGATGCGCCCGTGCTCACCCGCGCAGACGTTGGCATTGCCATGGGTGCCATGGGTTCCGATGCAGCAATCGAGGCAGCGGACGTTGTACTGATGGACGACAAGCCGTCCAACATCTCCCGCGCTATCCGCGTGGCGCGCAAGACCATGACGATTGTTTGGCAGAACATCATCTTTGCACTGGGCATTAAGTTGCTGATTCTGGTGCTTGCGGCGCTCGGAATCGCCAACATGTGGCTCGCGGTCTTTGGCGACGTGGGCGTGGCAATCATCGCCATCCTGAACGCCATGCGCGCGATGGGTG
>URUC01000092.1 GCA_900550965.1 uncultured Collinsella sp.
GCACGGGCCTCATCGGCCAGAATCTGCGATGCCCCAGCCAGTGCGGCGGCATAGGCGGAGTCACCGGCGAACACGGGGTCGGGTGCCTGATCGAGCATGGCACGGATGGCAGCAACGGCGTCCTCGCGCTTGACCTCCCACACACGGTGCGTAATGCCGGCGGGGTCGGTGACGGCATAGAGCGACGCGCCTTCTTTGGCGGCGCCGAGGATGATATCCATGACGGGCGAGGCTTCGTAGGCGAGCGTTACAGGGCGAGGCTGCACCTTAAGCTCGGCGATTGCGCGGGCGGCTGCGGCCGCATCTGCGGAGGACGCGTTGTCGTCCGTCAGTACACCAACCGGGCAAATTGCCACAACGCCCGTCACGCGTCCCAGCTCTCCCGAACACTCGTACACGTAATACGCCGCGCCTGGATCCTTGAGCATTAGGCCGTCAGCAATGGCGCCGCGCAGGGCGTCGTTGCCGCTCAGGATACCGCCCATCGCAGGCAGCGCCTCGAGCACGCGGTCCTGAGCTGGGCGGATGCAGGGAAACGGAAGTGCTTTCATGGGCGGTCCTAACGCGCGAGTCGGTTTGTTCGCGGCTTATTATGCCCCAACTTGGCCGCTTGCGTCCCAGAGCGTGTGATCGGCAAGCGCGATGAGCACGTTTTGGCAGCGAACGATATCGGCATGGGGCACATACTCGTTGGGCTTGTGCGCGAGCGCCAACGAGCCGGGGCCGTAGCTCATACAATTGCGGTTGCCTGTCTTGCCGGCAATGACGGCAGTGTCGGTGTAGCCGGTAAAGAAGCCGACGGTCGTGTCTGTGCCCGTCACGTCATCGGCGGCACGCTTGAGTGCAGCCAGAAGGGGAGAGCTTGGATCGCGCTCGATGGCGGGGCGGTCGCCTGTCACGGTATAGCTTCCATGGCAGCCGGGGACCGCGGCTTCGGCGCCGGCGATGGCCTGCTCTACCATGCGCGTCGCGGCGGCCGTATCAGTCGGCGGGGCCAGGCGCATATCGACCCAGACCTTGGCATGGTCGGGCACGACATAGGGGCGGTAGCCGCCCTCGATCTGTCCAAACGTGATGGTCGATGGCCCCAGCTCATCGTGTACGGGCAGCGCCATGAACGCGCGGCGCAACGCGCAGACGACCTCTGCCATGGCGGCGACGGCGTCGGCGCCCTTCCAAGGCTGGCTCGCGTGCGCCGTGACGCCTGCCATCTCAATCTCGAACCATGTGCGCCCCTTGTGCGCCACCTGGATCTGTCCGTCGGTGGGCTCGGTGTCCAGCACCCATTCGCGCGAACCGACCCAGCCGGCATCAATGGCCGCCTCGGAGCCACGCATAAAGTCTTCCTCGTCGACCGAGCAGATGAGCGAAAAGCCACGTCGGGGCAGCTCACCGCTTGCCGTCATGCGCTCGAGCGTATGGAACAGTGCGGAAATGGCGCAGGCCAGGCCACCCTTCATATCGCAGGCACCGCGGCCATAGAGTTTATCGTCACGCACGATTGCTCCGAGCGGCGGAATGCCTGTATCCCAGCCGTCGCCCAAGGTGACGGTATCCATGTGGCAGATATAGACCAGCCGCGGCTCGTCGCTCACGCCCGGTATGGTAATCATAAGGTTGCGGCGTCCGGGGAGCACCTCGAGTTCCTCAACCTGCACGGCATGGAGCACCGGATGACTCAACCGCTCCAGCTGAGCCTCAACCAGCGCTTTGATATACCGCTCAATTTCATCCTCATACGCGCCCGGGTCTGAGCTGTCGATCCGCACGAGCTCCTGCGCAAGCCGCCAGGCAAAGTCCTCATCAACCATATGCAACCTCACAATCAGTCTGCTTTCCAAACCGATTGTAAGCCTCTTGAGAGATCCGCGGCGTGCGCGCAGCGGTATTTACCGTTCGCAGGCCGAGCCAGCGCGTTTGCCGTCCAGGCGGGTTTACAAACGACGCGGTGGGTACGTACCCTTCATGGACGACATGCTGTGCGACATATCTGCCTTTCGGTATCACCGGATACCCCCACAGGTCTTGGCAATAATGCCGGACCTGCCCGATTCTGCGGACGATCCGCGCAGGGAGCGCCTATGTGAGCATCCGCTCGTCAAGCATTTCCTGGGCACCCCGTTACACGTGTTGGCGCGGGGCGTCTGCGGGCGCAAGGGCGATCGCATTGTCAGGCATGTTTGGAACGGGGAGAGGCCGTTTGATTCCGTGCGGCAGACGGAGTTTGGCCTCGATGTCGCGTCCCCGCTCTTTACCCTGCTGACCCTGGCTTCCTCGGTCTCAAACGAGCGTCTAATCATGTGCATGTATGAGATGTGCGGCACCTTTGCCGTGTGCAAGATTGCGCCTCAGGTAAAGTCGGCACTTGAGCAGGCATATGGGAGCCGATGGAGTGACGCACGGTCGGGCTGGGAAAACGTAAAGGATGTCTCGGGGAATCCAACGGACTTGTGGAAACGACCTCCCTTGATCGAGCTCTCTGAGCTTACAGAGTTCGTCGATAAGGTCCGGGGGCTCCGCGGCACTAAATCGTTCATACGAGCCGCGAAATGCATTACGGGGGTGGCAGCATCGCCGCTCGAGGTCCAGGCTTCGATGCTGTTTGGCCTTACGAGGTTGCGCGGCGGCGAAGGGCTGAGCCTTACCAATAACGTTGAGATTCGTATGACGCGCAGCGCCCGCCTGATTTCGGGGCTTGATAGGCGCTATGCCGATATCCTGCTGGCAAATAAGGACGGCAGCCGAGAGTGTCTGGTTGAATGCCAAGGTAAAGCCATTCACGGATCCATTGAATCCAAGATCTCGGACTCCGATCGAACGACGGCCTTGCAAGCCATGGGATATCCCGTCGTTCTGATGACCTATGGTCAGCTGGCCGACTTCGATGCCTTCCGCGTGGTGATGGAGCTCATCATGTCCTATCTCGATGTGCCGCTGAAAGACAAGACGCCGCGACAGCAGGAGCTCGAACGGCGGCTTCGTGAGGAGATTTTTATCGATTGGGCGGGAATGTAGTCGCGCGGTGGGTAAACGGTAGCGCGAGCTAGAGTTCTGGTCGCAAAAAGGCTTCAATTTTGCCTTGGAGGGACCCTAAAAATGCTATCTAGAATAAGTTGTTTCGGAAAATAGACAGTCAACTTACATTCGGCACATAGAGACCGATTTTTACCTACTAAAGTCCCTGATAAAGCTGTTTATCAAAGCGGGTGTGCTTAGCGACTGGAGCCTCACTATCGATTATCTGAAAAAAACTTGTTCTGGGTATCATTTTAAAGTCGTCCGGAGCAACAAAATCGCCCCCCCGTTTCGTGAAAACGGGGGGCGAATGGGCTTCGTGGTCTGTCTGGCAGGCTTGGCACCGGCGCTATTTAATCACGCGCACACGATACATCGACGGAATTTGCTTAAGTGCCTCGATCGTGCTGCCGTCCAGGTGCTCATCGGTGTCGAACATGGTGTAGGCGTTCTCGCCAGCGGACTCGTTGGTCATGCGCTGCACATTGGCGTTGTCCTTGGCGAGAATGGCCGTGATCTGGCCGATCATGTTGGGCACGTTGGCATGCAGGCAGGCAATGCGGCTTGCGGCGCGCGTCTTGCCCATGCTGCAGGCGGGGTAGTTGACGCTGTGCGCGATGTTGCCGTTTTCCAGGTAATCCTTGAGCTCGCTGATGGCCATGTCGGCGCAGTTGGCCTCGGCCTCGCCGGTGCCGGCGCCCGAATGCGTGGTGATAAACGTATTGGGCATCTTGACGGTCTTGGGCGTGGCAAAGTCGCAGCTAAACCAGCTGAGCTTGCCCTCGCGCAGGGCGGCGTCGACGGCGTCCTCGTCAATGATGGTCTCGCGCGCGTAGTTGATGAGCACGGCGTCGGGCGCCAGCAGGTTAATCTGCTCGGTGCTGATCATGCCGATGGTGTCTGCCTTGCTGGGCACGTGCACGGTGAGGTAGTCGCAGCCGCGGCACAGATCCTCGAGCGTGCCCACGCGCTGCACCTCGCGGCTCAGCACCCACGCGTGCTCGACGGAAATGAACGGATCATAGCCGTAGACGTCCATGCCCAGGTCGACGCAGGCGTTGGCGACCTTGGAGCCTACGTTGCCCAGGCCGATGACGCCGATGCGCTTGCCCTTGAGCTCGCGGCCCACAAAGGCCTTTTTGGCCTTCTCGGCGTCGACCTGGATCTCGGGGTCGTCGGCGTTGTCGCGCACCCAGTTCATCGACTGCACGACGCCGCGGCTCGAAAGCACCAGCATGCCCAGGACGAGCTCCTTGACGGCGTTGCTGTTGGCACCGGGGGAGTTAAAGACGACGACGCCCTTCTTGGCGTACTCCTCGACGGGGATGTTGTTGACGCCGGCGCCGCAGCGGGCGATGGCGCGGATGCCCTCGGGCAGCTCGTGGCCGTGCAGGTCGGTGGAGCGCATCAGAATAGCGTCGGCCTCCTCGGCGGTGCCCACAAACTCGTAGCCCTCGCCAAATTCGACTTTGCCGTCCTTGGTAATGTCGTCGATGGTTTTAATCTTGCGCATGAAAAACTCCTTAGCGGATTTCTTTTATAACAAGTGGTTTGAAGTGGCTGGTCGGCCCGCTCGTTGCGGGCTAGTTAGATCGCGGACTCAAACTATGCTGCGCTTCGAAGTCCTTCATATACGAGGCCAGTGCCTGCACGTCTTCCATGGTGACGGCGTTGTACACGCTGGCGCGCATGCCGCCGACGAGGCGATGGCCCTTGACGTTTTGAATCTGGTGCTCGGCCGCGCCTGCGACAAAGGCGGCGTCGAGGTCGGCATCGCCGGTACGGAACGTGACGTTGGCGATGGAGCGACTGTCTGTCTGTGCGGTGCCGTGGAATAGTTTGCTGTTCTCGAGCAGGTCGTAGAGCAGGTTGGCCTTGGCCCAGTTGCGCTCGGCCATGGCGGCAAGTCCGCCGGTCTGTTCAACCCAATGGAACACCTTGCCGCACACGTAGATGCCAAAGGTGTTGGGCGTGTTGAGCATGGAGCCCTTGGCGGCCTGGGTCTTAAGGTCCATGTACTGCGGCGTCTGCGCAAAGGCTGGACCGTCGGCGATCAGGTCGTCGCGCACGATAACCACGGTGACGCCCGCGGCGCCGGCGTTTTTCTGAGCGCCGGCGTAGATGAGTCCGTAGCGCTCGACGTCGAGCGGCTGCGACAAAAAGCAGCTCGAGACATCGGCGACCAGCGGTACGTCGCCGAAGTTAGGCAGCTCGTGGTACATGGTGCCAAAGATGGTGTTGTTCTGGCAGATGTAGACGTAGTCGAGCCCGCCGCCCGCGGCCTCGGCGGCAATGCGCGCGTTGATGTCGGCCATGGCGGGAATGCGGTCGAAATTGGCGTCCTCGGAGCTCGCGAGCAGCACGGCCTCGCCGTACTTGGCGGCTTCCTTGTACGCCTTGTTGGCGAAGTTGCCGGTCACGACGTAGCCGGCGCGGCCGCGGCGCATGAGGTTCATCGGGATGCCCGCAAACTGCAGCGTGGCGCCGCCCTGCAAAAACAGAACACGGTAGTTATCGGGGATGCTCAGCAGGCGGCGCAGGGTTGCCTCGGCGTCGTCGATGATCTGCTGGTACATGCTAGATCGATGGCTCATCTCGAGCACGGACATGCCGCAACCGCGGTAGTCCATCATCTCGTCGGCGATCTCGGCGAGCACGCTTGTAGGCAGCGCGGCCGGGCCAGCTGAGAAGTTGTGCACACGTGCCATCTTCTAGTTCCCCCTCGTAGTCGTTTGGACGTTCGGGATACTTTAGCACAGTGGAGCGCCGGGCGCGACCGCATCACGGTAAAACTCGACTGCGCCGCTATGATTTACAGGATGGTTACATGGGGGAGGGGTGCTTTACTCCTCGGGCAAATCCAAATCTGCGAGCGAAGGCATGAGGTTCTCTAGGCGCTTGATTTCTTCGTCGCAAATTAGCTAACCCCTGGTCACTACGACGCCAGTGTGGCGATGACAGCTTCGTCGCCGGCGTGGACTTGGGTGTTGCCGTCGGGGATGATCGTTTGGCCTTCGCGCTTGAGCATCACCACGATAAACGGGTGCTTGCCCTGCGGCACGTCGCGCAGGCGCTGACCGGCCAGGCGACCGTGGGGAGTCACGGTGACCTCGCGCAGCGTAACCTCGGCACGCTCTTCAAACGTTGGCGCGGCCATAACCAGAAGGTCGCCTTCTTCGATCACGGTATCCCCGTTGGGCAGCACCGGGTGCGCTCCATCGCGCAGCACCAGGACCACGAGCATATCCGTCGCACTGCCAATATCCGCGAGCGAGCGTCCGGCAAACGGATGGCCCGCGCCCACCTTGAGCTTGACGAACGACATACCGTCCTCGTCGCGGTAATCGTTAAAGGTGCGGCGCACATCGCCTTCCGCGTCGATCATGTCGAGCTTCTTTGCCACCGCCGGCAGCAGCGAGCCCTGCACCACAATGCTCGACACAGCAATCACAAACACCAGGTCAAATAGGTCGTGACCGCCGGGAATACCGGTCACCACGGCAAAGAGGCTAAATACGACCGAAGCCGCGCCGCGCAGACCCGCCCAGCTTATGAGCGCTACCTGGCGAGGGTTCGTCTTAAAGGGCGCCAGCAGCACGCCAACGGCGATGGGGCGGCTCACGAAGAGCATAAACGCCATGAGCGCCAGACCCGGTAGCAGCATTTGCGGCAGGCGTGCGGGCGTCACGAGCAGGCCCAGCAAGAAGAAGATGGTCATCTCGGCCATTTCGGTGAGGGTATCGAAGAAGTGCGCCATCTCGACCTTGCCGGTAATGTCGCTGGCTCCCAGCACAATACCGGCCAGGTACACGGCCAAAAAGCCATTGCCGCCCAGGTAACTCGGCAGCGCGTAGGCCACGATGGCCACCGCGAACAAGAAGATGGTCTGCGCGCCCTCGGCCGTTGCGCGTGCGCGCTCTATCAGGCGGCTGGATGCCCAGCCGATGGCAAGACCCAACCCCACGCCTAGGATGATCTGCTTGGCCAGCAGCACGGGGATGTTAATGTCGCCGCCGGCCGCGAGTGTGGCGAGCACGGCGGTGAGCATGTAAGCGACGGGGTCGTTGGAGCCCGATTCGACCTCGAGCAGCGAGTCGGTGCCGCCCCTCAGCGACAGGCTGTGCTCGCGCAGCACGCTAAAGACGCTGGCCGCGTCGGTGGATGCCACGACCGATCCCAACAGCAGGCCACCAATCCAGTCAAAACCCAGCACGAAGTGCGCAAACGCACCCGTAATGCCGGCAGTGATGACGACGCCGAGCGTGCTCAGCAGTACCGCGGGCACGGCAACGGGTTTGGCACGGTCGATATTGGTGTTAAAGCCGCCGTAGAACATGATGAACAGCAGCGCCGTGCTGCAGACGGTTTCGGTGAGCGCATAGTCGCTAAAGTCGATGTGCGCCGGACCGTTGACGCCCAGCAGCATGCCGAGTGCGATAAAGATGAGCAGGGTGGGGAAGGGGAGCTTTTTGCCGACGGGTTTGATGATCAGACACAGAATAATGACGAGGCCGATAAAGAGAAGGATCTGGTTCATGGATGGTGTCCGCTCCTGGGTGGTTGGCGTGGCACGGTCAGTTGCCTGCGGTTATTTGTACCCA
>URUC01000093.1 GCA_900550965.1 uncultured Collinsella sp.
GATTGGATAGTCGGAATCTGGGCTGTAAGTCTTTACACTGAGGTCGCTTGGCTTCCAAACGCCTCGAGGGTCGTTGTCTGGATTCTTGTAGCGGGCGTTTGCCTCGTCTGTTCTCGGCAGGCGTCCAATCACAAAGCGCTCAATGGATTTGGCGTATACGAGAACATAATCATGGCTATTTGAAACGTATTTGGCGTCATTCTTGGGCGAGTAAGCTCGTTCCCAGATTAGCTGAGAAACGAAATTTGCCTCTCCGAACACCTCGTCACAGAGGATGCGCAAATTGCGGTCTTCGTTATCGTCAATCGAAATGAAAATGACGCCATCGTCGGTTAGGAGCTCTCGAGCCAGTCTCAACCTAGGGTACATCATCGAGCACCAGTCGCTATGGTAGCGGCCACTTGTGTCGGCGTTGGACTGGCCGGCGAGTCCCGCCTGCTCCTTATAGTTATCGACAGAGTTGCCGAAATTGTCCTTGTAGACAAAGTCGTGACCCGTGTTGTAGGGTGGGTCGATGTAGATCATCTTGACCTTGCCGTGGTAGCCGCGCTGTAGGAGCTTCAGCACCTCGAGATTGTCGCCTTCGATATAAATGTTGTCCGAGTCGAAGGACCCATCCTCTCCATCGCGGCTGCGGCTTTTCTCGATACGGGGACGCAAAGTAGCAGTGCTGGACATCTGCGACTGGCGGATGGCATCGGCCTTGCCGGGCCACGTGAACGCATAGCGCTCCAGGCCCTCGTCTACCTCGTCGCCAAGCTCCAGCCGCAGTTTGTCGAAGTCGATTCCGCTCTCGGAGAACACTTCGGGCATCAGCTCCTTGAGCTTATTCAGGCGGTCGTCAATAAGACTCTCCGATTCAAGAGTCATCTTTTCTATCTCGCCCATGAGGTCTCCTCCTAGGAAAGTTGAGATTTGATTAGTTGAACTATGTAGGGCATGGCGGCAATAAAAACGTCGGTGCCCTTGCCGGCAAGCCAGCTCAGGAGTTTGTCAAGCTTGCTGCCCCGTTTGCTTTTATCTTTTGTGTTGAGATCGCCCATCATCCCTTTGAGCAGCGTCTTCTCGTCATCGGAAAGCGTTGTCTCTGGCAATTTGTCAATCTGTTCAAAGGTTGCCTCTAACGTGACCTGTACGTTGCTCGTGGCGGATGCCGTGAGGCTGACGCTAGCGCCCTGCGCTTCGGCGATTTTCAGCTTACGGAGCTCCTCATCACGGAAATGCTTCAGTTTGTCGATACGTAGTTGCGTCTGTTCATCGTTGAAATCATTGCGATTGGAAGACCCATAGGAATAGGAGGCTAGTCCGTCCGTGTAGGAGTCGTAGCCCCTCGCGTTTGCGTAGACGTAGTCGATTGAGTCGTATACGGCTTTGAGCTCGTCGTCTTTCACGCCCTCTTCAAGAGCTTGCTCCAGTCTCCTGATATGCTGCGTTATAGTTGCGCAGAATGCGGCACCGAACGCTTTGTCGTCTGAGTCTTCCCGCTTTAGGCGCAGCTTCTGGAGAATCATCCCTAGGTCGCTTTTCGAGTAGCGAAATGAGCTTGAGGAATTGATATATTTTAAAGCCTCGGGGTTAGTGTAGTCGAGGTCGAAGACCTGCATGATTTCACGGCAGAGCGCATCAACATCCTCATCTGCAGCATCACTCAAAAGGCGCGCCGCTCGCAAAATATACTCATCTAGAACGGCCATTGCAGATCTCCTTTATCTCATCGGCGACCGCCCTCAGGCGTCGCTCCTCTTCCTTCATTTCCATCCTCAGCTTCGCGGACTCGTTGAGCGTTATGTCCTTCGACCGCCGCTGCTCCTTCAGCCGCTTGACGGAGGCTCCCATCTCATCGTAGCGCGACGTGAGGCCGATCAGCTTTTCCCGGTCTCGAGCGGGGCATACGGGGTAGAACCCCAGGCCGCCAATCGCGCGGGACAGCGCTACGGTGCGCGACAGGTCGACCAGGTACTCCCAGAGGTCGCCCTGCGAGAGCCGCCCGAATGCCAGCGCGCCTAGGAAGTCCGCGTATTCTGAACGGCCAGGATCGAACGCGCCCGTCGACTCGACTCGGTCGACGACCGTCGCGCCCTGCTCGGCCTGGCTCCTCCGCGTGAGGGCGACCGATATGCACGCGCAGCCGCCCGCCTCGACCAGGAGCACCGTCGGGTTCGGGAAGCACTTGTGCACGAGCTCCGCCACCTCGGCCACCGCCATGGTCCCGGCTGTCATCTCGCAACGGAGGAAGACGACGCTCTGCACGTTGCGCTCGTCGTCCTCGTACGGCGGGATGCGCGTCGTGGACTTCTGGACCGTGGCGAAGTGCTCGAGGCGCGCGACCTTGTCGAGCCTCTTCTGCTCGGTCTTGGTGAGCATGGCCTGCTTGACGAGCACCGTCTTGGGAATGCGGCGGCATCCCGCGAGCGCCGCTTCGGGCAGGCGCAGGATTCCGTTCCAGTCGATGCCGCTCATCGCAGCACCGCGAAACATACCAACGAGTAGTCGTTGAAGCCCATGACGGTGCCGCTGCCGACCTCTCCCAGGCTGAACAGGCTCTCGATGCCTTTGTCCTGCTGCGTTCCGGTGATGGCCGCAACGACATCGTCAAGCAGGTCGGTGTAGGCGTCCATCCTCGTCCCGTCGCGGGTCTCGCGGTTGAACTCGCGGCACAGCTTAGCGATGGGCTCGGGATGCCCAGAGCAGACGGCGCGCATGATGTCGAGCGCCGGCTTGGGCTGGGTGTGCTTCGTCATGACCTCGCCGTCGGCCGACACGTACACCACGTAGTACGGGAAGACAGGGTTCGTGTCCCTGGGATCGTTGCCCTCGTCGTTCTGCTTGAGGCAGAAGACCACGCCTGGCTTCACGTCGCTGCGAAGCTCGTCGGGGATGGGGGCCACGGCGTGCAGTCCCGCCGGCGAGTTCTCCAACGCGCCGGGATGCTCCTTGGCGTAGCGCTGGAGCTCCACGCGGAAGTCGTCGAAGGCGAAATCCGTGATCGAGATGCCGCCCGAGATGTCCTCGAGGTCGAGCACCTCGCTCTTGAGCTGCTGGAGCTGCCGGCGACGGTACTTGAGGTCGTTCATCTCTCCATTGCCCTTGGCCTCCAGCACGTTCTCCTCGCCGGTTGCCGACGCGTCGAGCAGCGCCATGCGCCCCTTCACGCGGCCCTCGAGCTGGATGTACTCGTCGAGCGCGATGTCCGGCCAGAAGTTGACCAGCTGGATCTGGGAGTTCTTCGATCCCAGGCGGTCGATGCGGCCGAAGCGCTGGATGATACGCACGGGGTTCCAGTGGATGTCGTAGTTCACCAGGCAGTCGCAGTCCTGCAGGTTCTGGCCCTCGGAGATGCAGTCCGTCGCGAAGACGACGTCGATCTCGCCGAGCTCCCGCTGGCTCTCCGGCAGCTCCTTTGAGACGGGAGAGAACCTCGCGAGGATGTTCTCGAAGGTGGTCCTGGGAAGCTTCAGCGAGTAGGTCCGGTTGGAGCTGCCCGCCACCTCGGCGCACTCGATTCCGAGCTCGCGCTTCAGCCAGGGCGCCAGCTGCTCGAAAAGGTACGCCGTCGTGTCGGCGAACGCGCTGAACACCAGCACCTTGCGGTTGCCGGGGTTGTACGGCTCGCTGACCTTGCCCGCGATGAAGTCGCGCAGCTTCACGAGCTTGGCGTCGCGCTCGGGCGTCACCGCGTCGGCATAGGTTAGCAGGGCCCGGAGCACCTGGATGTCGAAGTCGAGGTCCTGGCCCAGGCGCAGGGCGTCGACGTCTCGCAGGTCGACTCGCACCTTGCCGCCGGCCTCGAACTCCTCGGCATCGTCGTCGTCGAACCCGTCCTCGAGGCCCTCGGTGCCGTAGGCGACCCCCGACGCGTCGGCGTCGAGCCTCGCGCGCAGGTCGACGCAGCCGTCGAGGATTCGTCGCAGCGTGATGCGGAAGCTGTTCACGGAGGACTCCATGCGCTTGAGGACGTTGACGCGCATGAGGTTGGCCACCGCCGTCGTGCGGTGGACCTGGCTCTCGAAGTCCTTGCCCCACGTGTCCCCGTAGCGGTCCTCGTACTTGCGGCGCTGGTCGGCGCGCACGTAGGAGAGCACCTGGTACTGGGCGAACGTGAGCTGGGCGATCATGTCGTTGAGCACGGCAATCGGCGGCAGCTCGCCTTCTAGGTCAATGGGCGTCTGAAACGACAGGGGCGGCCGGCGCGCCGGGAAGGTACCGCTCGCGGCGCCGTAGTACTTCGTGATGTGCTTGCGGCTGCGCGCGATGGTCAGCACGTCGAGCAGCTTGAAGTAGTCGGCGTTCACCGCGTTCACGAAGCTCTCGGTCGTGCGCTCGGAGTCGGAGAGCTTGCTCCACTCGTTGAACCTCTGCTGGGCGACGCGCGTCACGTGGGTGATCGACGGGATGCCATCGGTATCGGCGAGGTACGCGTCGTCTCCCTCGGTGATGAGCTCGATCTGGTTTCGCAGGTCGAGCAGGCGGTTGTTCACCGGGGTGGCAGAGAGCATGAGCACCTTCGTGCGCTGGCCCGACTTGATGACGTCCTCGATGAGGCGCGTGTAGCGGTCGGTCTTGTCCGCGTCGGTGCTCTTGTTCCTGAAGTTGTGGCTCTCGTCGATGACGAGGAGGTCGAAGTGGCCCCAGCGCAGGTGCTCGAGGTCCACCTCGCCGCTCATGCCGTGGTAGCGCGACAGGTCGGTGTGGTTGAGCACCGTGTAGCTGAAGCGGTCGTCGGCCAGCGGGTTGCGGTCGTCGTTGTCCTGCGTCCACAGGGTCCAGTTGTCCCGCAGGCGCTTCGGGCACAGCACGAGGATGCGGTCGTTGCGCTCCTGGTAGTACTTCATGACGGCGAGCGCCTCGTAGGTCTTGCCCAGGCCCACCGAGTCGGCGATGATGCAGCCCTTGTACTTCTCCAGCTTGCGGATGGCGCCCACGACGGCGTCCTTCTGGAAGTCGTAGAGCTTGCTCCAGACCACGGACTCCTCGAACTTGAGGCCGGGGCGGATGCCGTTGTCCTCGTCGTCCTCCATGAAGTCGCGGAACAGGTGGTACAGGGTCAGGAAATAGATGAACTCGGGCGGGTTCTCGCGGTAGAGCGTCTCGACCTGGGCGGCCACCTGCGCGGTGACCTCCTCGACCATGGCAGGGTTGTCCCAGACCGACTCGAACATCATCTTGAGGCCGACGGCCTCGGTCGCGTTCTCGAAATGGCTCACGCAGGTCACGGTTCCCGGACGGCGCTCGTAGCCGAGGCCCTCCTGCGTGAAGTTCGCGGCGGCGCCCATGAAGGCGTGGTCGTCGCCGGATGGGTTCTCCACCACGTAGGTGCCGCCCGGCTGAATGGCGCCGGACGTCTTGGCGGACTTGAAGACGCCCTTCTCGCGGATCCACTCGGCGCATTCGCGGGCGAGCGCGCGTTGGTTTAGGTTGTTGCGCAGCGTGAGCTCGAGCCCCGAGCCGCCGACGCCGACCTCGCGCGCGCGGCGGGCTACCTCGAACTCGCGCGGCTCCTTCGAGTCGGCCATGCGCTTGATGAAGGTGGGCTCGCTGAACAGGAAGCGCACCTCGTCGACCTTGGAGAGCTCCTCTTTGAGCTCCCCGTAGGCGAACACGGTGAAATACGAGCTGATTATCGACAACTTCGCGCCGTCGTCGATGGATTCGCCGAGGGCGTCTCCCAGGCGCTCCGCGCCGACGTTGCTTAGCGACTTCACGCCTCTATGCCCCCTTTTTCGCGAGCTCTTCGATCATGCAGGTGCGCACGAAGGCGGAGAAGCTCATGCCCCGCAGGGCCGCCTCCTCCTTCGCCGCGTCGCGCAGGGTGTCGGGGATGCGCAGGGTCACGGAGACCTGGTCGCCGTCCACCAGGAAGCTTCTGATCTCGGTCTCGTCGGGATTGCTCTTGATGAGCTCCTTGTAGCTGTCGGGCATCTGCGCTCCCATCGCTCGAAATGCAATACAAATGCGTTTGCAGCATTATAACGCGACGGCACGCGGCGGCACTGGGAATGCGAGGACAGCCGATGTCCAGGCTTTATATGAGCGCGGACAGCGATGGACGCCCTGATCGGGCTTGGATGGCCGCTTTCGTTCGGGTCCTCATCTCTCGTTTTCGCGAGGTTTGGCGTTTGCCCATTCCTCGGCGTAGAGAACCTCGTTCTGAGCCTCCAAGATTCGCGCGGCGTCGCCGATGCGCTCGGCGCACCTCTCACTTATCGACTTCAGGGCCAGAATCCCCTCGACGTCGAGCGGGTCCAGCTGGTCGGCATGCGCCAGGGACTCGAGCAGCTGGTCCAGGCCCCTCGCCAGCCTCCCGGCATCGCACACGGCATCGATGAGCTCGATGCGCTCCAACTTCTCTTCGTGGCTCAACATCAGCTCGCCTCCTTCTCTCAACGGACGTGTCGCGCAGCACCGTAGCCGTTCCATGCGGAGAACCATCTCGCCGCCCGCGGTCCCGTGCGCATATCGGCCGCAAGCGGCACGGGAAAGCCGTCCGTCCCGACTCATGCCGCGGCGCCGCGACTCGGGAACCCGCCTCCGTCCCCGCCACGACGTCGTCGTCAATCCCCGCGGGAGCCCAGCAACCGCCGATGGGCCGCATCCCATGCCCGGAGGGTCTCGGCGCCCACGCCGGATTCCATGCCGCACGCCTGCGCCCCTTTGATCCGAATACCCGCCCCGGCGCTCCTTGGACGCGCAGGGTCGCACGCCGGCAGGCGGCCAGCAAGGGCCGCGACACTTTTTCGGGTTCTTCGCCCCATGCGCTCCGCGCGCGAACAACGCGAAAAACTGCCGTCGGGAGACTTCTATTTCCATGCCCGACTTCGCTTCCTCCCTTGCAGGCACGCCCGCGCTGCATGCGACTCACGCGGCGCAAGGCACGCCACAGGGGCGGGCCTCAGAGTCTAAGGAGCAAGACATGAACGACATGAAGGAAAAGGCGATGGGCGCGGTCAAGGCCTTCCTCGAGCGCAAGGGCTACGAGATCGTCGACGAGGCCTGGCAGGGACCCGAGGGCATCGGCGGGATCGACCTCGTGGCGGTGGACGAGGACGGGACCCTGGTCTTCGTCGACGCCACGGTCCGGATCGGGACGGACGGCTTCCCCGAGGCCCACAGGGCGCGCGGGCTGCGCGAGGCGCTGGCGGCGAGGTGGCTCGCCGGCAACGGCGACGACTACGCCGACACCCCGGTCCGCTTCGACGAGGTGGCGATGATGGTCGTCAAGGAGAACCGCGCACTCCTTCGCCACCACATCAACTGCTTCGGCGAGATGGAGCCGCTCTCCTAGGCGGCGCGCCCGGCCCCGGGCTCCCGGGGCCGGGCTTTCCCCCGAAAC
>URUC01000094.1 GCA_900550965.1 uncultured Collinsella sp.
GCTCGTGGCCTGCTCACCCCTCGAAGTTCTTGGCGGAAATAATTCGGGCTGCAGCTGCGATTTACTTGCGATGGCGGTTGAGCCGCAACCCAGTTTTTATTGGACCTCGAACCCTATACTCGATGTTCGCTTCGTTCACCGAGTATCGCTCGCGAGGGGTCTGGAGCATATCGTCCCGCCCGCAGTTTCGCAGGCCGCAGGCCGAGAATGTTTGAGGACGGGACGATATGCTCCAGACCCCCAGGAAGGTTACTTATGAACTACGCGAACATTAAGTATTTCGACATTGCTGATGGGGAAGGCGTTCGTACTTCTCTGTTTGTGAGCGGGTGCCGTCGTGGGTGCAAGAACTGCTTTAACTCTGTCGCGTGGGACTTTGCTGCGGGCGAGCCGTTCGATCGTGCTGTCGAGGACAAGATTATCGAGAGCCTCGATCATCCCTTTATTGACGGCCTGACGATTCTAGGCGGCGAGCCTATGGAACCTGAGAATCAGGCGGGACTCGTTGAGTTTGTCGAGCGCGTTCGTGCCGCGTATCCTGCGGGGTCAGGAAAAACCATTTGGTGTTTTACCGGCGACGTGCTCGAGGAGCTTATGCCGGGTGGTCGCCACCATACCGAGGCGACGGACCGTATCCTTGCCTGCCTCGATATGTTGGTGGATGGCCCGTTTGTTCAGGATCTGTACGATATCTCATTGCGTTTTAGGGGCTCGAGTAACCAGCGCGTGATCGATATGAACGCCACGCGCGACCGTGCTGAGCGCGAGGGCGTTGCGCTTTGTGATGCGGTTGAACTTTGGCGTGATGATCCGGTCTATTCGACCCATACTATGTAGCTTGTGGTCGATGCCGAAGGGCGTGGTACCATAGCGCGAACGTGAAATCGGAAAAGTGAGGCCCAGATGGTCGATCAGGAAAAAGTCGAGGCCGCCATTAAGCTGTTGCTTGAGGGCATAGGCGAGGACCCAACTCGTGAGGGCCTGCTGGAGACCCCGGCGCGCGTCGCCCGTATGTATGGCGAGATTGCCGGCGGTATGGACCAGAGTGCCGAGGAGCACCTGTCCAAAACCTTTGCCGTCGCTTCGAACGACTTGGTTATCGAGCGCGACATCACGTTTTACTCGCTGTGCGAGCATCATTTGCTGCCGTTTTATGGCAAGGCTGCGATCGGCTATATCCCTAACGGTCGCGTGGCGGGTCTGTCTAAGCTCGCTCGCACGGTTGAAGTCTATGCCCGTCGTCTGCAGCTGCAGGAGCAGCTGTGTGCACAGGTTGCCGACGCCCTCATGGATTATCTCGCTCCCCAGGGAGCGATTGTGCTCATGGAGGCTGAGCATATGTGCATGACCATGCGCGGCGTGCAAAAGCCCGGCACCAAGACCGTGACGCTCGCTCGCCGCGGCGTCTTTGAGACCGATCCCGCGCTCGAGGAGCGGTTCTTTAGGATGCTGGGCCGTTAACATGAGGGTCGTCAACGACTTTACATCGAAGACCGATGAGGGGACGTCGCGTCGCGGCTTTATGGCTTCGGGCCTGGCCCCTTTTGGTGCTATGCCTCGCATTGATTACATTTGTGCCAACGGGCTGTTCCGGCGGCACCTGGGTAACATTGCGCAGTTGGAATCGGGACGCATTTTCTGCCGCCACGGTATTGACCATCTGCTCGATGTCGCTCGCATTATGTGGATCAAGAATCTCGAGGAACAGCTCGAATTTGACCGCGAGGTCATCTACGCCACGGCACTTCTTCACGATATCGGCAAAGATGAACAGTACGAATCGGGTATATCCCATGATGTTGCAAGCGAACGCGTCGCTGATGCGATTCTCGGCGGCATGCCCGATGGCGTGGCGTTTGAGCCGGCCGATGCCGCAGCCATTAAGACGGCCATTTTGGGCCATCGAAAGCTGCGCGTGAACAGCCAACCGCTTGAGCGTCTGCTCTATGCAGCCGACAAAGCGTCGCGCGCCTGCTTTGCATGCCCCGCGCGCAATGCTTGCAACTGGAGCGATGATAAAAAGAACCTGTCGATTCGCGTGCAGTTAGTTTGCGCGGTCGGGGTTCTAAATGAAGGAGACGATCGCGATGAGTAACAAGAAACTGCCCGAGAGTGCAACCAAGACTGAAGGCGCCGAGCTCGCCCGCCGTGGAAGGGGCGAAATATCCACCGCAACGGCGGTGCCCCACGTGAGCTATGACGACTTGCGCCATGCCGACCGTATTGTCATTGACGGCCTAGAGGTTTTTGCCAACCATGGCGTGTATCCCGAGGAGAACGCGCTGGGTCAGAAGTTCATCGTGTCCTTGGTGCTCTATGCCGACCTGCGCGCAGCGGGGGAGCACGATAACCTGGACGCCTCGATTGACTACGGCTCGGTGTGCCACGATGTCGATGGCTATCTGCGCGAGCATACGTTTAAACTCATCGAGGCGGCAGCCGAGGGGACGGCCCAGATGCTGCTGCGCCGTTATCCCTCGCTGCTTGGTGTGCGCATAAAGCTCGATAAGCCGTGGGCTCCTGTTGGCCTGCCCCTGGCAAGCTGCGGTGTCGAGATCGAGCGCGTGCGTTAACCGGTTCTAATACGTCTCTACGGGAGGCTGCTTGAGCCGCTGCGACAGAGCTCTATTGTTGGGGCAGTACGTGTCGAGCAGGGCGTGAAACCGCTGATTGTGGCTTGGCTCGAGCAAGTGGACGAGCTCGTGGGCGACAACCATGTCGAGGCATTCGACGGGGTAGGCGGCGAGCTCGCGCCCGATGCGAATGGCGCCGGATTTGGGCGTGCATGAGCCCCAACGCGTTTTCATGCTGCGTACGGAAATGCGGGAAACGGTGACGCCCATTGCGATTTCGTACGCGTGCACGATGTCGCGTAGCGCTGCGGTGACCTCGGATGCATAGAGTTGGTCGATGCGGGTCTGGAGTTCTTTGGGCGTTAGGCCGTCAAGGGCTGTGCGCTGCTTTGCCTGCGCGCACCCACTTGGCTCGTCGGTACCCATAAAACTTGCGAAGGTGGCTTGCTTGGGCCGCGGTGCAGGTGATGCAAAGTTGTGATCGAGTGCGTCCTGTACCGTGATGGGCTTGCCCCAAAGTGCAATGATGGACGAGGAGCTGAGCGGCTCTCGCGCCGTCGCCTGACGTTGTTCGCGCTGGGCAAGTCGGCTGATAATCCAGGCGCTGTTGCGCTTCACAAACGCTTCGATACGCTCGCGGCTGGCGCCGATCGGTGTGCTGGCGTGGACCTCGCCGCTCGATGTGACGCGTAGGCTGAAGTTCTTGACGCGCTTTTTGGTAACGACGACGGGGATGGGCGTCCCATCCGGTCGGGATATGGAAATCGTAAATTGCTGCGTCAAAAGCGGTCCTTTGGATTGGGGACGGGCCGGCATGTCGACCGTTCGGCATGCCGGCCCGCTCAGGGGATGTGAAATTAATAACGCTCAAAGAAGGCAAGCGCATTGTCGCTGCAGAGCTTCTGCATCACGGTCTTGCCGAAGTGTTTGGAAAGCATGTTCTGAAATTCGGGCATCTTGCTGGCATCGGAGAGGAAGGCGGGCACAGTTGCGCCGTCCCAGTCGCCGCCGAGCGCGATGACGTCCTCGCCACCCAGGTCGAGCCAGTGTTCAATATGTGCTGCCAGTTGATCGAAGGTGACGTCTGCGGCGGTCTCGTCGGTTGCGTCGTTGGATAGGAACTCGCTGCAGTAGTTGAGGCCGACGATGCCGCCCATGTCGCGAATGGTGCGGAACTGGTCATCGGTAAGGTTGCGCTTGACGCCGCAGACTGCGCGGGAGTTGGAGTGGCTGGCGACGAAGGGGCGCGTGGCGTGGGCGACAACCTCGTCAAAGCACTCATCGTTGAGGTGGGAGACGTCGAGCACCATGCCGGCGTGCTCCATCTGCGTAAGCGCCTCGATGCCGGCGGCGGTGAGGCCGGCGTGGGTGTCGTGGCCGCTCGCGAGCGGTCCCTGCGCGTTCCAGCTGAGTGATGACATGAGTACGCCCAGGCCCTTGAGCACCTCGATCAGCGCGGGGTCCTCGGCAAAGAACGTGGCGTTTTCGATGGTGTGGATGCAGGCGACCTTGCCGTCTTTGAGCGCAGGGCGAATGTCTGCCGCGCTGCGTACGTTGACCATGCGGTCGTGGTTGAGCATTGCCTGGCCGCTCATATGCGCCATGATCTGTGCCTGGAAGCGCGCGGCGTGGGCGGTGGGAATCTCGTCGGGGACAAACGTGGCGAAGCACTGCGCCCACGGCGTGTTGCCGATCTTTGCGAGCGAGATGGCGCAGGCGTTGCCCTCGATGAGGTCGAAATCTTGCGGATGCGTTTCGTCGCCGGGGAAATAACCGTCGGTGCCGGCGGTAAAGCGCAGGTCGAGATCGAGCGTGGCCCAGCCGATGCGGTCGGCGGTGTCGCAGTGTAGGTCAAATACGGGATATGCCATAGTTCCTCCGGTTGCAGCGTTTCTTTGCAAACTGTCTTTGAATTGTATGACTAGGGTATAGTTAGCGCCATATGTTCACGGCGGCTTGCGTTTGCGCCGCCCCTATCACGGAGGTTTCCATGTCCAACCAGGGCAAGAAGGTCAAGACCCATTATCGCGGCACGCTCGATGACGGCACGCAGTTCGATAGCTCCTACGATCGCGGCGAGCCGCTGGAGTTCACCTGCGGCGCCGGTCAGATGATCAAGGGCTTCGACGCCGCTGTTGTCGACATGCAGGTGGGCGAGAAGAAGACCGTGCACATTCCTGCTGCCGATGCCTACGGCGAGCACAACCCCGAGATGGTCCTGACCTTCCCGGCCGAGCAGGTTCCCAATATCGAGCAGATCGAGAAGGGCATGAAGCTCTTCCTGTCCACGCCGAGCGGCATGCCCGTCCCCGCCGTGGTCATCGACGTGACGCCCGAGGCCGTGACGCTCGACGCCAATCACGAGCTCGCCGGCAAGGATCTCAACTTTGATATCGAGCTCGTCGAGGTCGAGGACTAGGCTATGCCTGCGAATCTGGTTTCGACAGCGTGCCTCGGAAATCTCAACGATCCGTCCTATGAACTCCTGCTTCGTCGGAAGTTGGGCGGCGTCTTTGAAGTTGACGAGCTGCTGATCGATTGGGACCAGGTTGATGTATACGCGCTTGTGGGCGTGACGGAGCTGGGGCGCACGGTCGATGTTCGGCTGGATGCTGCCGACGGCGGTCGTCTTACCGACGGCGACGTGCTCGCCATCGACCGTTCGGGCATGGTACCCGTGGCGGTTGTCGTGCGCCTGCGCAGTGCCGAGGTTTATTTGGTCGAAGTTGACCGCATGGACCCGATTGCGCTCGCGCATGCGTGCTGGGAGATCGGCAATATGCACGCGCCGCTCTTCCGGGGCGACTCGGACGAGTATACCGTGCGCATGTATACGCCGGTGCAGCCTGTTTTGGGCCGCATGCTCCGGGGTGTTGAGGGTGTTCGGCTCTCGGTGGTTACCCGTGAACTCGATGCGGACCGGCGCTTTGCGTCGAGTGCGGCGGATGCCGTTGTGAGTATGGCTCCAGACTTTACGATCGTAAAAAAGGCGCGCGGTTAACGCGCGTATGAGTAAGACGGACTTTGAGGGGCAGCTATTCAAAGTCCGTTTTACTGTTGATGAGGTGCTTTGGGGGAAAGCATATGGGTCTTGAGGGAATCAAGCTGATTGCATGCGATTTGGACGGCACGTTGCTGCATCCGGGGGAGCACGAGCCGCGTTCCGAGGCCTTTGAGCTCATCGATGAACTGCATCGTCGCGGTATCGTCTTTATGCCGGCGAGCGGTCGTCAATATGCGAGCTTGCGCCATCTGTTTGCCCCGGTGGCCGATGAGCTCGCCTATGTATGCGAAAACGGAGCCCTGGTGATGAGCGAGGGGCGTGCCGTTGTCAAGCGCTCCATGGAGCGTAGCCTTGCTATGGATATCGCGAATGCCGTGGTTGCGTATCCCCATGCCGACGTGACCCTTTCGTGTGAGGGACACCTCTACACCATGAGCGGCAACGATGCGTTCGTCGACTATTTGCGCTATGAGGTCCACTGCGATGTGGCGGTGGTCGACCGCCCCGAGGACATCGACGAGGACGTCATTAAGATTGCCTTCCAGACGCCCGAGGTGAATCAGCCGGCGGCCCTGGAGTATTTCGAGCGCCTCTTTAGCGACCGTGTCGACGTGATGACGTCGGGAACCGAATGGACGGACTTTATCGGCTTTGATTCGGGTAAGGGTTCCGCGCTTGCCGATTACGGTCGTGCCCTGGGTATTTCGCCCGATGAGATGATGGCGTTTGGCGATAACGAAAACGACCGCGACATGCTCAACGTAGTGGGCCATCCTTATCTAATGGAGAGCTGCAATCCCTCTATGCGTGGCATCAACGACCACGTCCGCTACGTGCGCACGGTCGAAGAGGAACTGCGCCGTCTGCTCGCCGAGTAGGTTTTCGGGACATACCTAGAAATCTTCTTTTTGCCGCAAAGTGCGGAAAGGTGGATTTTAAGGCATGTCCCAAACATCTACCGGCAGTCGGGGCAAAGGCCCTCGAAGATGGTGTAGTGCGACGTGACGTGCCAGCCGATTTGCTCGGACGCCTTGGTGTCGAGCTGGGCATCGAAGGGGAGCGGTACGTCGATGACGCGGCTGCACGAGGTGCAGATGATATGTGCATGCGGCTCGATGGTGCGATCGAAGCGGCTGCCGCCCGGCGTCTTAATAGAGAGAATCTCCCCTGCGTCGGCCAAGAGATTGAGGTTGCGGTAGACCGTGCCGCGGCTGATTTTGTCATCTTGCGCGCGCACGACGTTGTAGATTTCGTCGGCGGTGGGATGGTTATAGCTTTGGCGCACGGCGTCAAGAACCAGCTTTCGCTGCCTGGTATTCCTTCTTTGCACCGCCATGCGCCTCGCCTCTTTTCTATCAACGGTCGTAGGTAAATGATACCGTATTTAGCACACAATACTAATAACGAGGCGTGAAACCGTCCTCATTGGCAAGTGGGGCTCGGGCCTGGGCGTCTACGAGGCGAAAACGCGTCCCCATGCGCTCGTAGGAGGCATGAAGCGCCTCGAGATGAGATAGGATATTTGCCGGAGCTCCCTGTATCTCCATCTCGACTGAGCCGTCTTCCATGTTACGCACCCAGCCGGTGAGCGCGCGTGCCTGCGCGAGGTTGGTGTTGGTAAAGCGAAAGCCAACGCCTTGGACTTGCCCCGCCCAGCGCAGGAAATAGCGCAGGGGAGTGTCTTGAGTGGCCTCGTC
>URUC01000095.1 GCA_900550965.1 uncultured Collinsella sp.
CTCGGGCAGTCCTGCTCGCACGAAGGCCACATTAAGTGGCCTTCGGCTCGTGCGGAACTCGCGATAAACCTTATGCCCCGCCCCTCCGGAGCCACACGGGAGCCAGGTTAACTAATTCGGACCCGGCATTCAGAAAAGTCAGTGCAGCAAAATGGCGATGCGGATGGTGCGAATAAGAAAGGGACACGTTGCTGAAACGTGCCCCTTATGAGTGGGGTATGAGGTTAGCGCTCGTAGATTAAGTTGCCCGCCAGGTAGGTGGCCTGAACCTTGGTGGCTTGCAGCTCTTGGGGGTCGATGGTGAGTGGGTTTTGGTCCAGGACTACCAGGTCGGCGTATTTGCCGGGTTCCAGGCTGCCGAGGTTTTGCTCGTCGCCTGCCGCGTAGGCGCTGCCCAGGGTGTAGTTGCGCAGGGCCGTTGCCGCATCGATGCGCTCGCTCGGCAGCCAGCCGCCCTCGGGCCAGTGGCTTTTGGGGTCTTGGCGCGTAATAGCCGTGTAGAGCACGTTCATGCTGGTAACGGACGTGATAGGGCTGTCAGTACCGAAGGCTTGGCGGATGCCGCGCTGCTTATAGGTTGCGAACGGCCACATGATTCGGCTTCGCTCCAGGCCAAGGTCGCGCTCTGGGCCACCCGGATCGAGCGTGATGTGGCAGGGCTGGCTCGAGGCGACCACGTTGAGCTTGCGCAGGCGGTCGATGTCCTCGGGCAGGAGGTTCTCCAGATGCTCGAGTGTGTTATGGCCGTGCTGGGGCAGGCCGTACAGGTCGGCGGCCTCCTCGAAGATATCCAGCGCGGCATGAATCGCACCGTCGCCGATGACGTGGATACGCACAGTGTGGCCGCGCTCCGCAGCCGCCAGAACCAGCTTACGCATGCGCTCGGCAGGAACCGTCAGGCGACCTTGATCGCCCGGGAAGCGCGGATTGGTATAGGGCTCGGTGAGATATGCCGTGTGCTCGCTCGAGACGCCGTCGAAGAACTGCTTAAAACCAGGCGCCGAGAGCAGCGCGTTGTTCGCGTAGCGGGTCTGCAGTTCTTCTAAGCGCGATTGGTCATCCAGCAACGTGGGGAACAGATGGGCTCGGATGCCCAGCTTGCCGGCTGCCTGTAGCTTGCCGTAGACATCGTCGCGGATAAAATCGCAGCCCGGCATGGGCATGAGCGACATATCGCATATCGAGGTGATGCCCTGCTCGGCCATACGCCTCATTTGATCGGCGTAAGCGCTTGCAATGCGATCCTCCCCCAGCCACTCAAGGCAGCGCGGTAGCAGCTGCATGGCAGCCGCCTCGTGAGCAATGCCCGTGAGCTCGCCGCTTGCGTCCTTGTCGTAGCCACCGCCCGCTGGCGGCTCGCTGTCGCGCGTGACGCCGAGCGCCTCGAGTGCGCGGCTGTTGAGCCACAGCGTATGGCCGTCGCCCGAATACATAACGCAGGGGCGATCGGGGAATGCCGCATCGAGCGACGCCTTGGTAGGATGCTCGGGCGGGTCCCAACGGTAGTCGCGCCAGCCCTGAGTCACAACCCAAGCGTCGTCGGGCAGGTCCTGGGAAAACTCGAGCGCGTGTTGCACCAGCGCCGCCTCGGACGTGCCCATATCCATGAGCATGTACGGCGAGGAGCCGACCGAGGTATGGAAGAAGTGCAGATGAGCGTCATGGAAACCTGGGCAGACAAACTGCTCGCCGTAGTCGATAACCGGCGTGGCGGCAGGCGCGGCGGCAATCACGTCATCGGGCGCACCGACTGCGACGATACGGTCGCCTGCGATGGCAATCGCCAGCTCGCGGGCGGTATCGATGCCGTCTTGCGCGGTAAAGACGTTCTTGGAGCGGATAATCCGATCGATATGTTGCATGGGCATCCCCATCTCTGGCAGGAAATTCAACACCCCCGAGTGTACTCCCCCGCCCTTGTAACAAAACCCCAAGCGGCAAACGGCAACTTTACCAGCCCTAGCGGCAGGTGGCATACTGGAATGAGCTTGTACGATTTTGCGATAAACCAGCAAGGAGCAAATCGACTATGACGAAGACCAAGGCACAGCAGATTATGGCGGCAACCGAGGTTCGCGCGGCAGACGACGTCACCGCAGCCATCCAAGATATCGCTGCCGAGTTTGAACCCTACATCATTAAGCAGCGCCGCCACTTCCATAAGCACCCGGAGCTGAGCCTCGCCGAGGAACGCACGACATCTGACATCGCCAACCAGCTGGACGCCATGAATATCCCCTACGAGCGTCCCCTTAAGACGGGCCTTGTGGCGACCCTTCGCGGCACCGCGCCCGACGCCTATCGCGAGGACGGCACACCACGCCGCCGCATCCTGCTGCGCGCCGACATCGACGCCCTGCCCGTCACCGAGCAGACCGGCGAAGAGTTCGCCAGCGTCAACGAGGGCTGCATGCACGCCTGCGGCCACGACTGCCATATCGCCATGATGCTCGGCACGCTGCAAATCCTGCGCCATATGACCGACGACATCCACGGCGAAGTCCGCATCGTCTTCCAGCCCAGCGAGGAAAACGGCCAGGGCGCCAAGCTCATGATCGGCACGGGCGTGCTCGACGGCGTCGATGGTGCCTACGCCGCGCATATCTGGAGCGAGGTTGACGCCGGCACCGTAAGCTGCGAGCCCGGTCCGCGCATGGCCAATACCGACTGGTTCCGCATCGACGTCCGCGGCACCTCGTGCCACGGCGCTATGCCCCAGCGCGGCCACGACGCCGTTATGGTTGCCGCTGAGATCGTCAACGCACTGCAGACTATCGTCTCGCGCGAGATTAGCCCCTACGAGCCGGCCGTTATCACCGTCGGTGAGCTGCATGGCGGCACCGCGCGCAATGTTATCGCCGGCACGGCTTACCTCGCCGGCACGGTGCGCACCTACGGCGACTCGACCCACGAGGAAATGCCGGAGCTCATGCGCCGCATCGTGGAGCATACCGCGGCAGCCCTGGGCGCCGAAGCCAAGCTCACCGACTACACCATCGCCAACTACAAAGTCGAAAACGAAGCCGCATCGAGCGAGCGCTGCCGCTAGGCCGTACTCAAATGCCTGGGCCCCGCCGGCGAGGGACATTACCGCGGCACGCTTTCGGGCGAGGACTTTTCGGAGTACCTGCGCCGCGTGCCGGGCGTGCTCGCCTTTGTAGGTGCGCGCAACCCCAAGATTGGCGCCACGTACGCTCAGCATTCCTGCTTTTACAAGATCGACGAGACTGTGCTGGCAAAAGGCTCCATGGTGGCCGCCCAGTATGCCATCGACTTTTTGGCCGAGCCCACGCAAGAGGAGATCGACGGCCCCGCAATTACCGCGGTCGCCGAAACCAACCCCGATCTAGCCGCCAAGTTGCGCTCTGCCAAGGCGACGACCGCCGAGGCTCGTGACGCCATCCATGATGCCCGCACGGCTCGCCATGCCGCAATCAAGGGCATCCACGAAGCCCGCGCCGCCGCTCGCCGCGAGGAGAAACACGACGAGTAGTCGTCACACCCATCCATAACAGCCCGGCTAAAGCAAAGCGGGGGCGGACGTGTCGAAACGTCCGCCCCCGCTCATTTGTCAAGCGCTATTTCTACCCCGTCCCCAAATGGCAGGCGGCATGCTAATCGTCCTGAGGGTCCTCGTCGGAACTTGACTCGGGCGCCGGCTCAGGCGCAGGTGCTGGCTCGGGCGCAGGCGCCGGCTCGGGCGCAGGCGCAGGGTCAGGGTCAGGCTCAGGCGCGGGCGCGGGCGCGGGCGCGACATCCGGAGCACTGTAACCCGAGGGAGCGGACTTCTTCTCGAAGGGCAATACAAAAGTCAGGACGTCGTCCTTGTCCTCGTCGGCCCACTCGCTTGCATAACGTGCAACCCAATAGCCAACGGCACGGTGCTTGAGCATCTTGCCAAAGACCGTAAGAAATACGGTGACAAAAGCGACCAGCACCAGGAACAGCACGAGTGTGATGCCACCGCCGGTAACAAGCGCCTCAATAACCGTAGGACGATAGTAGTAGCTATACATACCGACAGAGGCAATGGCGCCAAAGACAACCGTCAAGATCCATGTGACAACGTTGGCGACCAGGCCCGTCAAAAACTCGGGAAGGAACGAAGCACAGAACAGCTTGGTCTTGTTGTGCTTAAAGGCGGCCCAGACCTTATCGAGCGAAAACGCGCTCTCGACGCGACCGGTCACCGCAAAGTGCATCACGGCAATGTCGGCGAACATCTTAAAGAAGACACCCAGAATCGCCGAGGCAATTAGCGCCAGGACAAGCAGGCCGAGCGAACCGAACAGCGCAGCCTCGAGCGCATAAGAGCCGTAATAAGAATACGAGCCCGCGGCGCCAATTACCACGCCCTCCACCAGCGAAAGCACTACACCGATAACGGGAATGGCAGCGATAACCTCGAGCACGACCGAAATAACGCTCGAAAAGACTCCGAGGCCAAACGACGTGGAGCGCATCAACGGACGCTCCATGCCGTCATCGATCTTAAGCGACAGATCGCGACCCCACTCGATGCCAAAGCCCGAACCGCACACGCTCGCAATGCAAGCTGCCAAAAAGCCGATGGCAGCCGCAATGCCGCCAATAACGGGAATAAACAACACGAGCACCGACACAACGCAAATCAGCGCCGGCAAAAACGCGATTTGGCATACACGCTGAAGCACGCCCGGAGTCTTGGTCATATCTTGGAACGCCTGAACCACACAGCCCTTTGGCGCATTCGCCACGGTCGGTTGCGGAACAAACTGCTGGGGCTGAGGCTGTCCCTGGGGAGCGGGGCCAGCGGCACCGGCATTAGGAGCACCACACACGCCGCAGAACTTGTCGTTATCGCCCATGGGGGCGCCACACTGCGAGCAGAACATCGAAATCATCCCTTCGTATCTTGAGCGAATCACCTGGATCGCAAACGATGTCTTTGACATCATTATCGCCCAATGTGAGGACAAATACTCTTAGATGACGTATTTGCAACGCGCGAGGCGCTTTTCGATTGTTTGATGAGTGCGTTCGCGTTAGTTTGTTCCGCGGAAGCCCTTACCGACGATCTCGGAGCTGTCGACGATCGTGATAAAGGCACCCGGATCGACTTCGCGCGTATAGCGGCGCAGTTGCACGGCCTCGCGACGGCTCAGCACGCTCATGATCACCGTCACGCACTTGCCCGAGAAGGCACCATAGCCGCGGCTGATGGTCGCCGTGCGGTTGAGATGCTTGACGATAAACTCCTCGACCTTAAGGGGCTCGGAACAAATGACGGTGCAGACTTTGCGCAGGTGAATGCTCTCAATGGCTTTGTCGACCACAAGCGTCTTGGCAAACAGGCCGAGCACGCAGTACAGACCGACACGCGGGCCATACAAAAAGGCCGCGATGGTCACGATGCCGATATCGACCAGCAGCAGGGCGCGGCCAATCTCGAGCGTCGTGCGGCGCTTGAGGATCATGGCAAGAATGTCCGTGCCACCCGTCGAGGCGCCAATATCGAAGACGATGGCACTGCCGAGCGCCGGCAAGATGACGGCAAAGCACAGGTCGAGCCACATATCACCCGTCAGAGAGACATCGGTCGGAATAAAGAGCTCAAACAGCGAGACGTAGGCCGAAAGCGCAAACGAAGCGAAGACGCTCCAAAGAATCGCCTTGCGCTCCAAAAAGATAAAGCCCAAAACGACGAGAACCGCGTTGATAATCCACATAAAGACACCGACGGGCAGGGTCGGGAACAGCGTGGACAGAATGACCGACACGCCCGAGGTGCCGCCAAAAGCAAAGTGATTAGGGGTTTTAAACGCAACGATGGCGAAGGCCGTAAGAATCAGGCCCAGATTGAGCTCGGCAAAAAAGCGCGGGAAGCCCGGCTCCTGGCTGCGCTTTTGGCCGGCACGCTCGCCGCGCTCGATATCGGTGCGATCGACCACGCGCTCCATCGGCACTACGGGAGGACGATGCACCTCCTCGGCAGCACGCGACGCTGCCTCTGCCGCAGCGGCCTCAATTGCCCATGCCTTGCTTTCTGTCTCGTGCTCGTCGGCCATTACGGCAACTCCTCGTTAACAATTTGGAAACAATGCGCTCATTAGCGTAACGCGGAACGTGGGGATTGCAACCCCTAGTTAGACGAGCGGTATGACTATATCGGGAGCGTACAAAAACGGCCGGCCACGCTTTTGCTTGCGCGGTCGGCCGTTTAACGTTTTCGCAGATAAAACCTGCCAAAACAAACCTGTCTTTTTGGAAGGTTATTCGTGCTGGCTGGTGCGGTGCTCGTACTCCTCGGGGGTGATGACGTCCTCGATGCGCAGGTTGACGCCCGCCACCTCAAGGCCAGTCATCGCGGCCAGACGCTCGGTCACGCGCGCCTTAACGTCGTCGAAAATCGCGGGCGCATAGGCGCCGTACTCGATGATGACAGAGATGTTGACGACCACACGATTGTCATCGGTGACCTCGACCGTCACGCCCTTGGTCAGATTCTCGGCACCAAACTGCTCCTGCACAAAGTGCATGAGATTACCCTTCATGCCCAGAACGTGCGGAACCTCGCGGGTGGCCATGGCAACGATCTTCTCGATCACACCGTTGGAATAGGTCAGCGAGTCCTCGGACTCGTCCGCCTCCTCGTCGTCCTCATCCTCATCGGACTCGACCTCGACAAGAGCCTCGTCCTCGAGCGTCACATCCTCAGCTTCGGCGACGACCGCCTCGTTCTCCTCGAGCTCGGTATCGGCCACATCGACCTTCGTATTAAAAGCCATGGTTCCTCCTTATGCCTGCCGCAGATGCGACAGTCGAATACATATTAGCGGCCGCTAAACAGACGGCCGAAGAAGTTGACGATCCCGTTCTCGCCGTCGCGAATTTGGCCGATCACAGCGCCGATCAGCACGAAGAATGCAATGACGAGCGTGTCCCACAGGCCCAACGTGAGCACCAACACGGCGAGGATAAAGCCGGCGACGGCGCCGAGCGTGGTGTTGGGATGACGCACAGCATAGCTCCAGACGGCAGCGCCCGTACCCTTGATGAGACCCATAGCCTCGTCAAAATCCGCGGCTGCCGCGTCTTGTAACTCGGTTGCCTCTGCTTTGGAATCAACAGGTTCGCTCGCCGACGTGGCGCTCTGGTCAATCGTCAGGCGCGGCGTACGAGCGGTCTTATCTTGATTGGTATCACTCACCGGAAACCTCCACGGTCTGGACGGTAGTCTTGGACGGCAA
>URUC01000096.1 GCA_900550965.1 uncultured Collinsella sp.
ATGCTGCAACCTGCGCCGTAGCCGTCGCGAGCACCGCGCCGCCGTACATGGTCTCGTTGACGCTTGCCATGGCAGCAGGCGTGGCCACATTGGCTCCGGCGCAGCTCGAAATGGCTGCACCTGCGACACCCGTACCGCCCGTGAGCTTATCAACCGCGATGACGGGAATTGCAAAGACCACCGAGCAGATCACGCCGAGCAGAATACCGGGAAGACCGCCATTAATGAGCTGGCCAAAGGTCATGGTCGAGCCCATGGCAAAGAAGACGAGCACGATGATGGCGGAAAGTGCCGGTGCCATCATCTTCTTAAAGCTGGGGAAGAGGTTACCCAGAATAATGCCGACGACGATCGGCAGGATGGCGCCCACGAGCGACCAGCCGATCGGAGCCTGACCGGCAGCGCCGAGCACGATCATCGTGACCGGAGGGCCGACAACCAGCGTGGTGATGGCGACGGCGCCACGCTCGGCCTCATTGCCCATGGTGCCCATCAGACCAGCGTACATAGCGTTGTTGGCGCCGGTGCAAGCGGCCAGCATCACCATGGCAGAGATGCCAAACAGGTTGTCGTTGAATACATAAAGGATGAGCAGCGACACGGCAACGACCACGATCTGCTTGACGGCGATGATGATGGCGCCGCGGGCAGCGGCGGCAGGAGCACTCTTAAACGAAATCGTCGTACCGACGATGAGCAAAAAAGCGCCCACGAGCGGGCCTGCGCCCTGCTGGGTCATGCCGAGCGTAAAACTGCCGAGCGTTTTGAACAGGTCGGGGAATAGCGTGTTGAGCAGGCAGCCCAGCAAAAGCGGCACCAAAATATTGGCACCCGGGATGGAGGACATCTTAAAGAACGGCTCCTTTGCCGCCGGCGCCTCCACCGCAGTCGATTCACTCATATATATCTCCTTTGGATGCATGCGAATCGTAGCCGCACGCGCCTATATCAGAAAGAAGGCGACGGTCCCGAGTCGCAGGAGCCGTCGCCGAATAATCGTCGCGGGGTATTACCCGTCCAGAACGATGCCACCATCGCAGTCACCGATCTCGCCGTTCACGAAGCTAGCGAGGTCGGAAGCGAAGAAGAGCACCATCTGCGCAGGCTCGCCGGCCTGGGCGGCGCGGCCCAGAGGAATACCGTTGATGATGCGCTGAGAGTTCTCGTCAGAGAGAATCGAGGTCATATCGGTAAGGGTGAGCGACGGGCACACGGCGTTGCAGCGGACGCCAAACTTGCCGCCTTCCTTGGCGACTGCCTTGGTTAGACCGTTAACACCGGCTTTGGAGCTGGCGTAGGCAGCGGTGCCGAGCAGGCCGCCGCCGATCTTGCCAGCAACAGAGCTCACGTTGACGATAGTGCCGGCATGGGCCGCCTTAAAGTGCGGGTACCCGGCGTTCATCATGGTAAAGGTGCCGTTGAGGTTGATGTCGATGGTACGACGCCACTCGGTGTCATCGATCTCGTCGAACTTCTTGGTGCTGATGACGCCAGCGCAGTTGATCAAGATGTTGGTTTGCGGCAGGTCCGTAAAAATCTGCTCGACGGTCTCGCGCGCCTTGGGCGCATCGGCAACATCGAGCTGATAGAACTTGTTGCCCTCGCCAAGCTCGGCCACAGCGGCCTCGCCCTTAGCAGCGTTCCTTGCGATGAGCGCGACGTGTCCGCCGCCCGCAACGATACCCTTGGCGATCTCGAGGCCAATGCCCTGAGTGCCACCGGTAACGATCGCGGTTTTACCCGTGAAGTCAAATGCCATGACTCCATCCCCCTTTATGTAAGGTGTCTCCTTGCGGGAAGTTGGAGCATCGCACGTGGCGATTATATGAGTCCCAGTCGTCATGGTGGTGATAACCCCTCGCCTAACCGCGTGCATAATAGTTCTTTGAAACGCTTCAGCAATTGAATGATTTTAAATTTTTATGCACTCTTAATATTGCCTAGCGGTCAAGTAGATTTTTGGGACATGTCCCAAAATCTACCGCATAGGGTACGCGTGCAAGGGTATCATCTTTCACCAAAAATAGTTTCTAGTGTTAGGGGTTTTCGGTGGAAGATACCGATTTCCATGAGCTTGGGCGCCAGCTCTTAACTGAGTTTGGCAGCATGCATCAGCGCATTTCGCGCTTTGCGGACAAAGCTCTCGGCGGCGAGATGGCTGTCATGCGCGCTCTCATGCTCGCTGGCGGTTCGCTCACGCCGAGCGAACTCGCTGATCGCGCCTGGGTCTCGAGCGCCCGCATCGCCAACATCCTGCGCGCCCTCGAAACCAAGGGCTGGGTCGAGCGCGAGCACTCAAAGACCGACCGTCGTCGCGTACACGTCACGGTGACCGACAAAGGCCGACAAGATCTCGAAATCAAACGTCGGGAATTCGAGAAACGCACCGCGGCCTTCCTCGAGCAGCTCGGCGAAACAGATACCCAAGAGATGGTGCGCCTCCTAAGGCGTGCCAACGAAATTATCGATCGCAATCAAGAAAGGAGAGATGCCGAGTGAGGATTCTCAAGCTCTTTAAAAAGCATATCCTGGCGCTACTCACGGCTATCGTACTTATCGTAATCAGCTGCAATGCCGACCTAGCGCTACCTACGTATATGAGTGACATCGTCGATGTGGGCGTGCAGCAAGGCGGCATCGCCTCGCCCGTACCCGACACCATTCGCGCCGAATCGCTCGACGACCTTGAGCTCTTTATGAGCGCCAAGGACGCCAAGACGGTAGAAGCTGCGTTTGGCAAGGCAGACAAAAACGGCATTCGCACGTACAAGGGAACCGAGGATGAGCGCGCCGACGGCAGCAAGCTCGCCGATATCATGAGCCTGCCCGAAACCGTCGTCCTTTCGCTCAACCAGGGCATCGACGCCAGTTCCATGGGCGACATGATGGGCACGTCCAACGAACAAGACAACAGCGCCGCCCAGGCCATGCCCACCCCCGAGCAGATGGCGGCGATGACGCCCGAGCAGCTCGCCGAGATGCAGCAGAAGGCCGCAGCGACACAGAACATGCAAAAGCAGATTGATGCCGACGGCGGCAAGGTCACCATGAAGAGCCTGCGCCTGGGCGTTGAAGGTGGCTTGATCGATCAGGGCAAGCTCGTCGAAGGTGCCAACGAGATGGCTGACAAAATGGGCTCCATGTCGGGTTCCATCGTGACCCAACGCGCCGTGACCTACGTGCAGGACGAGTACAAGGCGCAGGGTATCGACCCCGCTGACGTGCAGAACTCCTACCTGGGCCGTATGGCGACCACAATGTTTGGCCTGTGCCTGGTGTCGCTCGTTGCCACCATCCTGACCGGCGCCGTGGCTTCGCGCACCGCCTGCTCCATCGCCCGCGACCTGCGCCGCGAGACCTTCAACAAGGTTATGCACTTTTCGCCAGCAGAGGTGGGCAAGTTTAGCCAGGCCTCGCTCATCACCCGCTGCACCAACGACATTCAGCAAATTCAGATGGCAGCAACCCTGTTTATCCGCATGTGCCTCATGGCGCCTGTCATGGGTATCGTCGCGGTCATGCGCGTCCTGGCCAACCACACCGGCCTGGAGTGGACCATCGCCGTGGCCATTATCGCGGTCTCGGCCGTCGTCGGCGTGCTTATGGGCCTCACCATGCCCAAGTTCAAAAAGATGCAGAGCTTTGTGGACCGTGTGAACCTTACCGCCCGCGAGCTGCTCGACGGCCTTATGCCTATCCGTTCGTTCAACCGCGAGGAGCATGAGCTCGAGCGTTTTGACAAGGCGTCGCTCGACCTGATGACCACGCAGCTCTACACCAACCGCGCCATGAGCTTTATGATGCCGCTCATGATGCTCGTCATGAACTGCATCACCGTGCTTATCGTCTGGTTTGGCGCCCAGGGCGTGTCCGACGGCGTGATGCAGGTCGGCAACATGATGGCGTTTATCTCCTATACCATGCAGATCGTCATGGCGTTTATGATCCTCACCATGGTTTCGGTCATCCTGCCCCGCGCCGAGGTCGCAGCCGAGCGCGTGGAAGAGGTCATCACCTGCCCCACGAGCATCAACGACCCTGCCTCGCCCAAACTGCCCGCAGCCAGCGCGCCGCGCGGTGAGCTCACCTTCCGCGACGTGAGCTTCCAGTACCCCGATGCCCGCGCCGATGTCATCAGCGGTGTGAACTTCACCACGCACGCCGGCCAGATGCTCGGCATCATTGGCTCCACGGGCTCGGGCAAGTCCACGCTCGTGCAGCTGATTCCGCGCCTGTACGACGTCACGGGCGGCAGCATTTCGCTCGACGGCATCGACGTGCGCGACATGACCCTTTCCGATCTTCGCCGCCGCATCGGTTACATCCCGCAGCAGGGGCGCCTGTTCTCGGGCACCATCGAGAGCAACCTCAAGTTTGCCAGCGACATGGTAAGTGACGAGGATATGCGCCAGGCAGCACGCGTCGCCCAGGCGGAAGACTTTATCGCCGAGCGCGAGGGCGGCTACGACTCCCCCATCAGCCAGGGCGGCTCCAATGTCTCGGGCGGTCAGCGCCAACGCCTGGCCATCGCCCGCGCGTTGGCCAAAAAGCCCGAGGTCGTGGTGTTCGATGACTCGTTTAGCGCCCTCGACTACAAGACCGACGCGCGCCTGCGCGAGGAGCTTGCCAAAAACGTCACCGACGCCGCGCTCGTGGTCGTGGCCCAGCGCATCGCGACCATCATGCACGCCGACCAGATCATCGTGCTCGATGACGGCCACGTAGTGGGCACCGGCACGCACGAGGAGCTGCTGCACAGCTGCCCGGCATACCTGGAGATCGCACAGTCGCAGCTTTCCGCCGAGGAGCTGGGGCTCACCCAAGAAGAAATTGCGGCTGTTATGGAAGGAGGCGAGCGCTAATGGCAGACGAGACCAAGACTCAGATTCCCAAGCCCACCCGCCAGCGCGGTCCCATGGGCCGCATGGGTGGCATGGGCCGCGGCGAAAAGGCCAAGGACTTTAAGGGCACCATGCGGCAGCTGCTCGGCTATATCGGCCAGCACAAGATTGCCGTGTTTGCCGCCGTCGCCTTTGCCGTATGCTCGGTCATCTTTAACATTGTGGGGCCCAAAGTACTTGGCCAGGTTACAACCAAGCTGTTCGAGGGCCTGGTCGCCAAGGTCAACGGTACCGGCGATGTCGACTTTGCCTGGATCGCCAAGACGCTCGGCTTTTTGCTCTGCCTGTATCTGGCGAGCTCTACCTGCAGCCTGATCCAGGGCTGGCTCATGACCGGCGTCACGCAAAAGATCTGCTACCGCATGCGCAAGGAGATCGCCGCCAAGATCGCCGTCGTGCCGATGAGCTACTTCAACGGCCACAGCAAGGGCGACGTGCTCAGCCGCATCACCAACGACGTCGACACGCTCGGCCAGTCGCTCAACCAGAGCGTGACACAGCTCATCACGTCGGTGACGCAGATCATCGGCGTGCTCGTCATGATGCTGTCGATCAGCCTGCCGCTCACCGGCGTCACCGTGCTCACGCTGCCGGCCGCCGCGATTATCCTGACCGTAATGATTCACTTCTCGCAGCCGTACTTCCGCGAGCAGCAGCAGGTCCTGGGCACCGTCAACGGCATTATCGAGGAAGACTTTGCCGGCCAGAATGTCATTCAGGTGTTCGACCGCGCCGAGGCCTCGATCGAGGAGTTCGACCGTCAAAACGACCGCCTCTTTATTAGTGGCTGGCGCTCGCAGTTCCTGTCGGGCCTGATGATGCCGCTTATGAGCCTGGTGGGCAACATGGGCTACGTGGGCGTCGTCGTGGTGGGCGCGCAGCTCGCACTGACCGGCAACGCCACGCCCGGCGACATCCAGAGCTTTATCCAGTACGTTCGCAACTTTACGCAACCCGTGCAGCAGCTGGGCAACGTGAGCAACACGATGCAGTCGATGGCCGCTGCCACCGAGCGCGTGTTTGAGTTCCTGGCCGCGCCCGAGGAGGAGCAGAAGGCCGACGCGCAGATTCCCGAAAAGCGCCCCGGTCACGTGGAATTTGACCATGTCAAATTTGGCTACACACCCGACAAGACCATCATCCACGACTTTAGCTGCGAGGCGCAGCCCGGCCAGACCATCGCCATCGTCGGCCCCACCGGCGCTGGCAAGACCACGCTCATCAAGCTGCTGCAGCGCTTCTACGACGTGGACGGCGGCTCGCTGCGTGTCGAGGGTGTCGACGTGCGCGACTGGGATCGCGCGGCGCTGCGCGACGAGTTTGCCATGGTGCTGCAGGACACCTGGCTGTTTAACGGCACCATCCGCGAGAACATCCGTTACGGACGCCCCGATGCGAGCGATGCCGAGGTCGAAGCCGCCGCACGCGCCGCACGCTGCGACCACTTTATCCATACGCTCGCCGGTGGCTACGACTTTATGATCAACGAGGAGGGCACTAACCTGTCGCAGGGTCAGCGCCAGCTCGTGACCATCGCCCGCGCCATTTTGGCCGACCGCCCGGCGCTGATTTTGGACGAGGCGACCTCCAACGTCGATACCCGCACCGAGGAGCTCATCCAGCGCGCCATGGATGCGCTGATGCAGGGCCGCACGAGCTTTGTCATCGCGCATCGCCTGTCCACGATCCGCAACGCCGACGTGATCTTGGTAATTCGCGACGGCGACATCGTCGAGAAGGGTACGCACGACGAGTTGCTCGCCCAGGGCGGCTTCTACGCCGACCTGTACAACTCGCAGTTCGACGAAGCGGCGTAAATTCTGCCGCAGGGAACGAATAACGCCCGAG
>URUC01000097.1 GCA_900550965.1 uncultured Collinsella sp.
GGGTGGCCTTGCTCAGGGAAGTTCGCGAAGCCCGCTTCCCGGAGCAAGGCCACCCCGCCGGGCAAGGCCCCAGCGCGAGGCCGTCCCGGATGCCTACCTACTCGTTGTCGCCTGCGGTCATCTGCGTTGCGGAGAGCGTGCCGTCGGCGGCAGTTGCAGCCGCAGCGTCGGGCCAGACCCAGTCGGTAAAGGCCGGGTGATCGAAGCCCTCGTCGCACGCGAACTCAAAGGCCTCGGTGCGGAAGGCCTCCCACTCATCAATCTGCTCTGCAAACTTGTCGGCGTCGACCATGCGCAGCACGTCGGCGGCCAGGGCCCAGCGGTCCATGTTGTTCAGACGCAGCATGTCGAACGGCGTGGTCGTGGAGCCCTTCTCCTCGTAGCCGTGGACGCGGAAGGCGTCGTGGCCGGGGCGGTTCCAGATCAGGCGGCGAATCGTGCCGGCATAGGCGTGGAATGCGAAGAGCACGGGCTTCTCACCGCAGCCGAACAGCTCAGCCCAACGCTCGTCGCTTATAGCCTGGTCGTTCTCGCAGACGTTCTGGATCTTGAGCAGATCGACCACGTTGACGAACCACACCTTAATGCCCAACTCGCGCAGCATATCGGTTGCAGCCAGAGCCTCGAGCGTCGGCACGTCACCGCAGGTCGCAACCACGACGTCGGCCTCGGCGAGTGAACCAGCGGTCGATGCCCACTTCCAAGTCGCGACGCCCTCGGCGAGCTCGGCGCAGGCCTCGTCAACCGTCTGGAAGGTCGGGGCGGGCTGCTTGCCGCAGAAAATGGCGTTGACGCAGTCGGTGGACTGGTAGACGCGCTCGGCCACAGCGAGGGCCATGTTGGCGTCGGCCGGATAGTAAGCATTCACGATATGCGTGTCGTTGGCCTTGTTGAGCAGCAGGTCGATAAAGCCGGGGTCCTGGTGCGAGAAGCCGTTGTGGTCCTGACGCCAAACATGGCTCGACAGCAAAATGTTGAGGCCGCTGATGGGAGCACGCCACGGAATCTCGCGCTTGGTGGCCTCGAGCCACTTGCAGTGCTGGTTGACCATGGAATCGACCACGTGGACAAAGCTCTCGTAGGAGCTCCACACGCCGGAGCGGCCGGTGAGCACGTAGGCCTCGAGGAAGCCCTCGCACTGGTGCTCGGACAGCTGCTCGACAACCTTACCGGAGCCGGCCAGCAGCTCGTCGTTGGCCTCGTCCTCGTAGAAGCCGGCATCCCACTGCTTCTTGGTCACCTTGTAGGCGGCCTGCAGGCGGTTAGACGCGGTCTCGTCGGGACCAAAGATGCGGAAATCGTCCATGTTCTTGGCCAGAACGTCGGCAGTGTACTCACCAAAGACGCGAGCGGCCTCGGTGGAGCCCCAGCCATGACCCTTAGTTGCGACGGGGACCTCGTGGGCATGAATATCGGGCAGCTCGAGCTCGCGACGCACCTTGCCGCCATTCGCGTTGGGATTGGCGCCGATACGCAGCTCGCCGGTCGGCATAAAGGCCGTCACCTCGGGGCGTACCTGGCCCTCGGGCGTAAAGAGCTCCTCGGGCTTATAGGAGCGCAGCCACTCGCGCAACACGCGGAAGTGCTCGTGAGTGTCCTTGGCACTCGCCAGCGGCACCTGATGGGCGCGCCAGGAGTCCTCGGTCTTCTTGCCGTCGATGTGCTTGGGGCAGGTCCAACCCTTGGGAGTACGGAACACGATCATGGGGTAGGCAGGGCGGGCCACGGTCTCGCCTGCGGCGGCCTGGGCCTGCGCGGTGGCCTTGATGTCGCAGATCTCGTCAAAGACCTGCTCAAACAGGGCGGCGAAACGCACATGAATGCTCGCGTGGCTCTCGTCGTCAAAGCCGGCGACAAAGAAGTGCGGCTTGTAGCCCATGCCCTCAAAGAACTTGGTGAGCTCCTCGTCGGACACGCGGGCGAGGATGGTGGGGTTGGCGATCTTGTAACCGTTGAGGTGTAGGATCGGCAGGACGATACCGTCGGTTGCCGGGTTCACGAGCTTGTTCGACTGCCAAGAGGTCGCAAGCGGACCGGTCTCGGACTCGCCATCGCCCACCACGGCCACGGCCAGCAGGCTCGGGTTGTCCATAACGGCGCCGTAGGCGTGGCTGAGCGTGTAGCCGAGCTCGCCGCCCTCGTGGATGGAACCGGGCGTCTCGGGCGCAAAGTGGCTCGGGATGCCGCCGGGATAGGAGAACTGGCGGAAGAACTTCTGCAGGCCGGCCTCGTCATTGGTGATGTCGGGGCGGATCTCACGGTAGGTGCCATCGAGCAGCGACTGGGCGGTGCCAGCAGGGCCACCGTGGCCCGGGCCCATCAAGAAAATGGCGTTCTGGTTGTGATCGGCGATGAGGCGGTTGACGTGGCCGAACAGGAAGTTGATGCCGGGCGTGGTGCCCCAGTGGCCAACCAGGCGGTGCTTAACGTCCGGACGACCGAAGTCGCGCACCTCACCGGTTTTCTCGTCGACAAAGTCGGGGCGCATTAGCGGGTTAGAGCGAAGGTAGATCTGACCGACGGACAGATAGTTCGATGCGCGCCAATACAGGTCGACGCCCTCGAGCTCGGAAGCCGGCACCTCGTGGCCCAGCTTTTGCCACGGCGTCCCCAGTGTTTTAGCCATTGTTTATGTCCCTTCGCTGTGCGGTCGCCCTCCGATACGGCAACCTTTCGTTGGGACTAGTATATTTGCTAAAACGTTTTATCATGGTGAAAAAACGTTTTATCACTCTTATCAATCCCATCGATTAGCAAAACGCGACATTCACCTGCGGCGTTGATTGTCACAGGTGCTCCACATTCGGTCTCTGCAAATTGGTAAACGTGTTTAGTTGTGTTTAGTAAGTTCGAGCACGCTGTCCTTAACGATAAGCTCCGGCTCCAGAACGACCTCTTCGGCACGCCTGCCGCCCCTACCGGCAAGACGCTTGGACATGCAGCCAAAAGCATGCTCCGCAAGGACACCAGGGTCCTGCTCAATCGCGGTCAGCGCCGGCTCAAAGAGAACGTCGGCCGCCGAGTTGTCATAGCTCACCACCGAGATATCGCCCGGGATGCTCTTCCCCATCTCGTGCAAGCGCTTGAGCAAACCGAGGGCAATGTTATCCGAGCTTGCGAACACGGCAGTGGCGTCAGTTGCGAGCACCGCCTCCGAGGCCTCGTATGCGCTCGGAATGTAGTACTCGCTCTCAAACTCCAAACGCGCGTCGATCGGCAGGCCAACCTCGCGCAGCGCGCGCTCATAGCCGGCAAGTCGCTTGCGACCCGTATTGGAACGGCGGGCATTAACCAGGCAGGCAATACGGCGGTGGCCTTGCTCGATCAGATAGCGGGTAGCCATATAGCCGCCCATCTCGTGGTCGAACATCACCTTGTCGCACTCGAGCCCCTCAATGGCACGGTCGACCATTACGGCCGGGATGGGCAGGTGGCTGACTTCTTCGCGCAGGGCGCGGTCATCGGAGAACTCGTCACCCACCACCAGAAAGACGCCATCAACGCCGCGCGTCACCAGCTGGCGCAGCAGCTCCAGATCGTCATCGGCGCTTCCGCCCGAGCTGGTAATGAAGAGCGCATAGCCGTCCTCGCGGCAGCGCTTTTCCAGGCTACCGGCGAGCGAGGCAAAAAAGCGGCTCTCGATGTTAGGGACGATAAGGCCCAGCGTGCGCGACTCGCGCATGACCAGGCTGCGCGCAATCTGGTTGGGAACATAGTGGTTGCGCGCCGCGACCTCTTTGATGAGTTTGCGGTTTTCTTCCGAGATGCGACAGGGCCGATTATTGAGAACAAGCGAGACCGACGAGGGGGAAAGCCCCACCTCCTGGGCGATCTGCTTGAGGGTGACTTTGTTGGCCATCTCGCTCCTTCCGGGTTTACGCGCAATCTCTTGAAAGTATAGCGACTACCCCTCTACCTCGGTGATAAACACTTTACCAATCCGGTGGACGGCTGTTTTATCGCCGCCAGCGCACCAAATCCGTCCGGGTGGGGTATATTGCAATCGATTGATGACAACGACCACCAAAAGGCGGATATTCGTATGCACGAGAACGATTTTTTTAACGAGGACCTGCTGTGCGCGCTCGCTGGCGTTGCCGGCGAGGACAACGTGCTGATGAGCGAGCCCATGCGCGAGCACACCACGTTTAAGATCGGCGGTCCGGCCGACGTCTTTGTCACGCCCGATACTGAGCAGGGCCTCGTCGCCACGCTCGATACCTGCTATCGCTGCGACCTGCCACTCACCATCGTGGGCAACGGCTCCGACTTGCTCGTCGGCGACAAGGGCATCCGCGGCGTCGTCGTAGCGCTGGGCGAGGGCCTCTCCGACATTACGGTCAACGGCACGCACGTCACGGCGGCAGCCGGCGCCTTGCTTTCCGATGTCGCCGCGGCGGCAGCCGAGGCCGGTCTCACCGGCATGGAGCCCATCTCGGGCATTCCCGGATCGGTCGGCGGCGCCTGCTACATGAACGCCGGTGCCTACGGTGCCTGCATGGCCGATGTGCTGGAGTCCGTGCGCGTCTACAAGCCCGCCCGCATGCTTGACGACGGTACCCGCGGTAGCGGCAGCATCATCGAGTTCGATGTCGACGAGCTCAACCTGGGTTATCGCAAGAGCCGCATCGCCGACGACGGCTTCATCGTGCTTTCGGCCACTTTCAATCTCGCCCCGGGCAACGCCGCGATGATCAAGGCCGACATGGATGACTACCGCCAGCGCCGCGAGGACAAGCAGCCGCTCGACATGCCGAGCGCCGGCTCCACCTTCAAGCGCCCCGAGGGCTACTTTGCCGGCAAGCTCATCATGGACGCCGGCCTGCGAGGACACGCCATCGGCGGCGCGCAAGTGAGCGAAAAGCACTGCGGCTTCATCGTCAACGCCGACCACGCCACCGCCGCCGATGTCGACGAACTCATCCGCTACATCCAAACAACCGTCAAAGACCAATTCGACGTGGACCTCGAACCCGAAGTCCACCGAGTCGGCGAATTCCTCTAAAAAAGAAGGCCCCGAAAGGGGCCTTCACTTTCTTTTATTCAGACAACCAATCCGGTGCGTAGCGCCCCGAACCCGAGAGGGCCGCGTGCCCGACCGCAATATATTTGATTGATCGCGAGTTCCGCACGCAAAGAAGGCCACTTAATGTGGCCTTCGTCTTGCGCAGGACTGCCCGAGCAGACAATCAAATATATTGCGGGCGGGCACGCGGCCCAGTCGGCTTTACGACAGCGCAATACCGCCAAGCCAGCCCCAACGCACGCCAGAGCCAGTACCATAGAAGCTAATAAACGAATCAAGCGACTTAGACGTAATGGCACCCTCGTTGCTCATAACGATGCCACCGCCAACGTAGATACCCACATGACCGTAGATAAGGCCCGGAGCACCCGTGCCGCTGTGCGAGGAATCGGCCACGATCATGCCCACCTGCAGCGCCGAGCGGTCGGAGCTATAGCACCAGGCGTTGAACATGTCACACGCGTTGCCGCCAAAATAGCCCACGCCGGCATTGCGGAAGACGTTGGTAACCCAGGCAGCACACCAGCCCTGGCCGGGAGAAGGCGTCGAGTAGCACGCATTGACGACGGCCTGCTGCTTGCCCGAACCGCCCGTCTGTTGCGGGGTGCCGCCGGCATACGAGCCGCCACCCGAAGAAGAGCCCGTGTTCGCAGAGGCCGCGGCTGCCGCAGCCGCCTTCCTAGCGGCCTCCTCAGCCTGGGCGGCAGCGAGGATCTCGGAATCGCGCTGAGCCATGAGCTCCTTGACGTCGTCGGAAAGACCGTTCAGCACGGTCTGGACTTCTTGTTGCTTGGCCTGCATATCCTGCATCTGAGCCGTCTGCTGGTCCTTGAGTTTCTCAAGGTCGGCCTTTTGTGCTTCGAGCTCGGTCTTCTGTGCGTCGAGCTCAGCCTGAATCGTCTGGATATCCTCGATGGCATCGCGGTCGCTCTTGTTGATCTTCTCAACGTAATGCGCGTTGGCGACGAGTTCCTCAAACGAGCCAGAGGCCAGCAGCAGCGACAGGATGTTCGTGCCGCCGGACTTGTAGCTGGCGGCCACGCGATCGGAAAGGTCGTTGCGCTTCTTCTTGAGCTCGGCCTTCTTTTCATCGATCTGGGCCTGCGTGTCGTCAATCTTGCCCTGGACATTCTCGATGTCGTTGAGGGTCTGGGCATTCTTGTTGGCCAGCGCCGCATACTCATTTGCGATGCTGTCGAGCTGGGCCTGAACCTCGTCGAGCTGGGCCTGGGCGGCATTCAGTTTATCGGTGGTTTCTTTGGAAGCCTCCGCCGCATGGGCGCGAGCGGGCAGGCCAAAAAGGACCGCCGTAGAAGCGGCGCCGAACAGGGCCTTGAGGGCAGTGCGGCGCGAGAGCTCCTGGGAAAGGATGGAATCGCTGTTTGGTGACATATGTACTCCGTTACATGCTTATTTATATGTCGCTCAACTCATACATATTAGCGTACATATGACGCGTCCCAACGATTTCCACGAACGGCAGGAAACTGCAAGGTCGGCGGCTCGTAAGCAACTGTCAAATTTGAGGTAACAATTGAGCAAGCTCTTATATGAGTACGTTAACATAATCCTCTGCTTTTCCTACAGTGCACCATTTGGGC
>URUC01000098.1 GCA_900550965.1 uncultured Collinsella sp.
CAGAAAGCGCGTACCCACCTGCACGCCGGCGGCGCCCAGCATAAAGGCGGCCGCCACGCCGCGGCCATCGGCGATACCGCCAGCCGCAACCACGGGAATATCGACCGCATCGACAACCTGCGGCACCAGTGCCATCGTCGAGGTCTCGCCAATATGGCCGCCTGATTCGGTACCCTCGGCAACCACGGCAGTGGCTCCACGACGCGCCACGAGGCGCGCCAGCGCCACCGAGGCAACGACCGGGATGACCTTGATGCCCACCTCGTTCCACGCCTTCATGTACTTGGTGGGATTGCCGGCACCCGTCACGACGACCGGCACCCGCTCGTCAATCACGACCCGCGCGACCTCGTCGGCAAACGGGCTCATGAGCATGACGTTGACGCCAAAGGGCTTATCCGTCCTGGCGCGCAGCTCATGAATCTGGTCGCGCAGCCAGTTGGCGTCGGCGTTCATGGCCGCGATAATCCCTAAGCCGCCCGCCTCGGACACTGCGGACGCCAGCGAGGCGTCGGCGATCCAGGCCATACCGCCCTGGAACACGGGCTTTTCGATGCCGAGCAGATCGCAGAGAGGAGTCTTGAGCATCTCTACTTCTCCAATGCCGCCTCGACCGTATCGGCGAACTCGCCGACCGTCTTGGGGTTCTCCTCGGTATCGAGCTGGATGCCAAACTCGTCCTCAACGGCGACGAGGATCTCGACGGTGCCCAGACTGTCGAGACCAATCTCCTCGAGCGTGGACTCGGGCTTCATCTCGACGTCGTCAAGACCGGCGGTCTCGCGGATAACATCGCAAACGCGCTCGAAGGTCTTCTGATCTGCCATGGTAGTTCTCCTTTGTTTGTGCCCTAGGGGCGTTTTTATTTCCTATGTGCAACTACTTCCAACGAAGTAGATAGCCACCTATATCCAGACCGGCGCCAAATCCAACGAGGGTGATGGTGTCGCCCGTGTGAAGTGCACCGGCGTTTGCCAGCCGGTCGAGGGCAAGCGGAATGCATGCGCTCGAAATGTTGCCGGTCTCGCGCAGCGTTCGAACCACGCGCTTGTCTGGCACACCGAGGCGCTTGACCGCCTGACTCAGGATTCGTTCGTTAGCCTGATGGAATACAAAATGGTCGATGTCCTCGACCGAAATGCCCGCATCGCTCGCAAGCTTATGGACCGTGTCGCAAATCGCGTTGACGCCGAACTTGAACACGCGGCGGCCATTCATGGACAGCACGCTCTCGCTATCTGCGGAGGCCTTAAACGGCGAGGTGCCGACCAGACCGGGAACGCACAACGTCTCGACGTCGGGCGCCGTCGAAAGCTCAACGGCAAGGGGGCTGTCTCCCCCAGCCTCAATCACCGCGGCGCCTGCCCCATCGCCAAAGAGCACACAGGTGGCGCGGTCGGTCCAGTCGAGCGCGCGCGTCATCTGCTCGGCGGCAACGACAAGCACATGCTTGGCTCGTCCTCGGGCGATATAGCCCTCGGCAACATCGAGCGCAAATACGAAGCCGGCGCAGGCAGCCGAGACATCGAAGGCAGGGCACGTCGCGCCCAGTCGCTCAGCAACGGCACACGCCTCGGCGGGAACAAGGTGGTCACCCGTCGTCGTCGAGCAGACGATCAGATCCAACTGGCTCGCGTCGATTCCGGACACCTGAAGTGCCCGCTCGCTCGCCGCTACGGCAAGGTCGTCAAGTGACTCGGTGGTGCAGACGTGGCGACTCTTAATACCTGTGCGGGTAAAAATCCACTCATCCGAGGTATCGAGGAACTCGGACAGCTCGTCATTGGAAACACTGCGCTTAGGAAGCGCCGAGCCTGTTCCAAGAATCGTGAAACCCATCACTAACCTCCTTTGAGTTGTTGACGTGTTTACATCGACCAAGAGAGGATAGCGCATTTCAGTCGTTGTTAACGTGTTAACATTAAATTGTCCAAATGCGACAAAGGCTTCACATTGTGTCTCTCTCGACACCATTGCGTTATTCACTTATTCATTAAGGAGGTAGCAGCCGTTATGGATGCCAAATTAACGATAGTCGACGTAACCGGATCGACCAACGATGACCTGCTCGAAGCAGGAAAACAGGGAGCGCCGCACGGCACAGGACTTGCCGCCCGGGCTCAGACAGCAGGACGCGGCCGGCGCGGCCACAAGTGGGATTCAACCGCCGGCAACCTATTGCTTTCGATTGTCCTGCGTCCATGCGTTAATCCTGCGAAGTACTCTGGTCTTGCTGCCGTCAGCGGCCTAGCGGTGCTCGAGGCGCTCGAAAAACAGGGTCTTGCAAACGAGATTGGCCTCAAATGGCCCAACGACCTGGTCGCGCGTGGACGCAAACTCGGCGGCATTCTGGTCGAGGCCGCACGCGATAACGAAGGCAAACCTTTCGCCGTCTGTGGCATTGGTGTCAATGTGAACTATGCGCCCCAAGAGGTGCCCGATGGCGGCCTGCCGGCAATCGGTCTCTCGGACCTTAACGAGAACGTTCCAGCTGTCGATGTACTACTCAAGGATGTCTATCACGCGGTCGTGAACGCTGTGGACGCGTGGGCAGATTTGCTCAACGCCATGGAAGAAGACGCCGGATCACTCGCGCCCGTCCACGATGATTATGTAGCTCACCTCAATTGGATTGGGGAAACCGTTATCGCCCGCTCCCCTGCTGGAGACGAGCTGGCACACGGCATCTTTAAAACCGTCGATGCCTTTGGTCGCGCGTGCATCGAGACGGAAGACGGCTTGCGATCCTTCCATTTTGAGGAGGCATCGCTGCGTCCCGTGAGTGAATAGGGTGCCACAGCCAGCCGCTCGGCAGCCTTACCCGGCGATCCAAACCCATCATGCCAAACAAAAGGGCCCCGCTACCGTAACGGCAGCGGGGCCCTTTAAGCTATGAGCGATATCGCTTAGAGCTTGATGTCGATGTCGACACCAGCGGGAAGGTCGAGACGCATGAGCGAATCAACGGTGCCCGAGGTGGGGTCGAGGATGTCGATGAGGCGCTTGTGGGTGCGCATCTCGAACTGCTCACGGGAGTCCTTGTTCACGTGCGGCGAGCGGATAACCGTGTACAGGTTGCGCTCGGTGGGCAGGGGGACAGGACCGGAAACGCGAGCGCCGGTCTTCTGAGCGGTCTCGACGATGAGCTTCGCGGACTGATCGACGACCTCGTGATCATAGCCCTTGAGGCGAATGCGGATCTTCTGGGTAGCCAACTTAAACCTCCAAAGAGTGCGAGAGATGTTCTCGCGGATTACGTAACAGGGAGCTCGAACTTAGGCGTTCTTGCTCATGACCTCGTCCACGATGGACTTGGGCGCGGGCTCATAAGAGTCGAACTGCATCGTGTAGGATGCACGGCCCTGGGTCTGGGAGCGAAGGTCGGTAGCGTAACCGAACATCTCGCCCAGCGGCACCTTGGCACGGATGAGCTTGCTGTTCTTGCGATCCTCCATGCCCTCGATCTTGCCGCGGCGACCGGAGAGGTTGCCCATAACGTCGCCCATGTACTGCTCGGGGGTCTCGACCTCGACAGCCATGATCGGCTCGAGCAGCTGCGGATCGGACTTCTTGAGGGCGTCCTTGATAGCCATGGAACCAGCGATCTTGAACGCGGCCTCGGAGGAGTCGACCTCGTGGTAAGAACCGTCGAACAGGGTGACCTTAACGTCGAGGACCGGGAAGCCGGCGATAACACCGGTGTTCAGGGCCTCCTGGATGCCCTTGTCGATGGACGGGATGTACTCCTTGGGCACGACGCCGCCGACGATAGCGTTGACGAATTCGTAGCCGAAGCCCTCCTCCATCTTCTCGAGCTTGATGACGGCGTGGCCGTACTGACCGCGACCGCCGGACTGACGGACGAACTTGCCCTCAGCCTTCTCAACGTCGTGACCAGCGGTCTCGCGGTAGGCAACCTGGGGCTTACCAACGTTAGCGTCAACCTTGAACTCGCGGAGCAGACGGTCGACGATGATCTCGAGGTGCAGCTCGCCCATGCCGGCGATGATGGTCTGGCCGGTCTCGTGGTTGGTGGACACCGTGAAGGTCGGGTCCTCCTCGGCGAGCTTGGTCAGAGCCAGGGACATCTTGTCCTGCTCGGCCTTGGTCTTGGGCTCGATGGCAACGTCGATAACGGGCTTGGCGAACTCGATCTTCTCGAGGACGATCTCCTTGCCCTCGGCGCACAGGGTGTCACCGGTGGTGGAGTTCTTGAAGCCGACGCAAGCGACGATGTCGCCGGCGGCAGCGTCGTCACGGTCGATACGCTCGGCGGCGTTCATCTCGAGGATGCGGCCGAGGCGCTCGCGCTGACCGTTGGAAGCGTTGATCACGTAGGAGCCGGACTCGGCACGACCGGAGTAAACGCGGACGTAGGTGAGCTTACCGACGAACGGGTCGGTCATGATCTTGAAGACCAGGCCGGAGAAGGGCTCGTCGAAGGAAGGATGACGCTCGATCTCCTCGCCGGTGTCCGGATCGGTACCGGTGATGGCCTTGACGTCAAGCGGGCTGGGCAGGTAGTCGACGACAGCGTCGAGCAGCTCCTGAACGCCCTTGTTCTTGTAGGCGGAGCCCACGAAGACGAGGTTGAGCTCGTTGGCCAGAACACCCTTGCGCAGAGCAGCCTTGAGCTCCTCGACGGTGAAGTCCTCCTCCATGAGGATCTTCTCCATGAGCTCGTCGTCAAAGCTGGCAGCAGCGTCGAGGAGCTCCTCGCGCTTGGTGGCAGCGATGTCAGCGAACTCAGCCGGGATCTCGTCCATCGGCTCGGGGTAGGTCATGCCCTTCTCGTCGGCCTTGAAGTCCCATGCAGTCATGGTAACGAGGTCGATGACGCCCCAGAAGTTGTCCTCGGCGCCCATCGGGACCTGAGCGGCCACGGCGTTAGCGTCGAGACGATCCTTCATGGTCTCGATAGCGTTGAAGAAGTCAGCACCCACGCGGTCATACTTGTTGATGAAGGCGATGCGGGGGACGTTGAAGGTGGAAGCCTGACGCCAAACGGTCTCAGACTGGGGCTGAACGCCGGCAACGGCGTCGAAGACGGCGACAGCGCCATCGAGAACGCGCAGGCAGCGCTCGACCTCGGCGGTGAAGTCAACGTGGCCCGGGGTGTCGATGATCTGGATGCGGTAGTCCTTACCGTCCTTGTTCCAGAAGCAGGTGGTGGCAGCGGAGGTAATGGTTACGCCGCGCTCCTGCTCCTGAACCATCCAGTCCATGGTGGCAGCGCCCTCATGGACCTCACCGATCTTGTGGGTCTTACCGGTGTAGTAAAGAATACGCTCGGTCGTGGTGGTCTTACCGGCATCGATGTGGGCCATGATGCCGATGTTACGGGTATCGGAAAGCTTGTACTTAGGCTTAGCCATGTTAGTTCCTTACCTTAACTTACCAACGATAGTGAGAGAACGCGCGGTTGGCCTCGGCCATCTTGAAGACGTCCTCACGCTTCTTGACGGAAGCGCCCAGGCCGTTGGAGGCGTCGAGGATCTCGTTGGCGAGACGCTCGGCCATGGTCTTCTCCTTGCGAGCGCGGGAGAAGTTGACGATCCAGCGGATACCCAGAGCGGTGGAACGACGGGAGTTGACCTCCATCGGGACCTGATAGGTAGCGCCACCGACACGCTTGGGCTTAACCTCGAGCGTGGGCTTAACGTTGTCCATAGCCTTCTTGAAGGTAGCGAGAGCGTCGCCACCCTCGGACTTCTCGGCAACGATCTCAAAAGCGGTGTAAACGATGCGCTCAGCGGTGGCCTTCTTGCCGTCAAGAAGGACCTTGTTGATGAGCTGAGTCACCAGGCGGTTGTTGTAAACGGCGTCAGGCTGAACCTCACGACGATTAGCTGCTGCACGACGCGGCATGTGAAATCTCCTTAAGTGTCTACCGTGCGACGCTCAAGACGGCACACGGCGAAAGTATCAAAACGTTATCTGGCTTATTTGGCCTTGGGGCGCTTAGCACCGTACTTGGAACGGGCCTGCATACGGTTCTGGACCGGAGCAGCGTCGTAGGCGCCACGGATGACGTGATAACGGACACCAGGGAGGTCACGGACACGACCGCCGCGGACGAGCACGATGGAGTGCTCCTGCAGGTTGTGGCCCTCACCCGGGATGTAAGCAGTAACTTCGATGCCGTTGACAAGGCGAACACGGGCAACCTTACGAAGAGCCGAGTTCGGCTTCTTGGGGCTCGTGGTGAAGACGCGGGTGCACACGCCGCGCTTCTGGGAGTTGTGCTGCAGAGCAGCGTTCTTGGACTTCTTGGGCACGGAACGACGGCCCTGGCGAACCAGCTGGTTAATAGTAGGCAAAGCGTACTCCTTCTCGAATGATTCCAGCTTTCTGTAAAGTGCAACGGCTTGAATCGAGGGGTCAGCATCCCCCTACGAAACACGCAGTTCGATAGGATACGTGGCGTTAGCTGTGCCGTCAACAGACCACGCCGCCGGGCGTATCCCAAAATAGGCACATTTCCGCAAAGCCTACACAAAAGGAATCCCC
>URUC01000099.1 GCA_900550965.1 uncultured Collinsella sp.
TGTTGATAATGCCGATAGCGGCACGACGCAGCGCGTAGGGGTCGGAGGAGCCGGTCGGGGGCTCGCCGATGGCAAAGATACCGGCGATGGTATCGAGCTTGTCGGCGCAGGCCACGATGCAGCCAGCGGTGCCCTCGGGCAGCTCGTCACCGGCAAAACGGGGACGATAGTGATCGCGAATAGCATGGGCGACCTCGTCGTTCTCCCCCATCGCGGTCGCGTAATAACCGCCCATCACGCCCTGCTGGCTCGTGAACTCGACGACGGCGTTGGACACCAGGTCTGCCTTGCACAGGTGTGCGGCGCGAGCAGCGTCGGCGGCAAGATGGGCGCCCAGGTGAGCCTCGCGGGCGATAGCGAGCGCGAGCTGCTCGATGCGCTCGGACTTGGCGAGCACGCTACCGAGCTTCTCCTGGAAGGCAACCTTGGACAGACGCTCACGGAACTCGTCGAGGGAGATCTTCAGGTCCTCCTCGTAGAAGAACTTAGCGTCGTCCAGACGGGCGCGCACGACGCGCTCGTTACCGTCGATCACGCGCTCGGCGTTCTCGGGCTTGCTGTTGGAGACGACCACGAACTCACGCGTCAGCTTGCCCTCGCCGTCATAGATCGGGAAGTAGCGCTGGTTGGTGAGCATGGACTCGCAGATAATCTCGTGCGGGACCTTGAGGAACTCCTCGTCGAAAGTACCGACGAGCACCGTCGGCCACTCGCAGAGGTTAATGACCTCCTCAAAGACCTTCTTGGGCGTATCGACATGGCAGCCGGGGCGAGCGGCCTCGACCTCGGCGATACCGGCGAGAATCGCCTCGCGACGGCGCTCGGCAGAAAGCACGCCGGCGTCCTCGAGCACCTGCTCGTAGACGGCGGGGCTGGCGACAACGTGGTCACCGGGGCCAAGCACGCGATGACCGCGCGTAGTGTTGCCGCTCGTCACGTCGGCAAACGACACAGGCACAACATCCTCGCCCAAAAGGCAGCAGATCCAACGGACCGGGCGCACGAAGGTGGCGTGCTCGTGGCCCCAGCGCTGAGAGCGGTAGTTGGGCCACTGCAGGCCGGCGATGGTCTTCTCGCACAGAGCGGTCAGAATCGGCGTAGCCGGTGCGGAGGGAATGTTCTTCTCAGCAAAGACATACTCGCGACCGTCGGTGTCCTCGCGACGGACCAGATCCTCAGCAGCCACACCGCACTTGCGAGCGAAGCCCTGGGCGGCCTTGGTGGCGTTACCGTCAGCGTCGAAGGCAATGTTGGCCGCGGGGCCACGCTTGACCTCGTGAACCTCATCGGTCGCGGTGGCGACGTCGGCAACGAGCGCAGCCAGGCGACGCGGGCTCGAGATCACACGGACCTCGCCATGAGCCAGACCGGCCTCGTCGAGACCCTTGGCGATCATGGTGCCAAGCTGCTTGACGGCATTGTTCAGCGGTGCAGAGGGCATTTCCTCCGTACCGATCTCAAAAAGGAAATCCTTAGCGTCTGCCATGGCTTACGCCACCTCGCCTTCCTGATCAGCATTCTCGTTGACTCCGGCGACCTCGGCCATATAGGCCTCGCAGCACGCCTTGGCGACGGCGCGGACGCGCAGGATGTAGTTGGCACGCTCGACCGCGGACAGGGCGCCGCGGGCATCGAGCAGGTTGAAAGCGTGGCTGCACTTCATGACACAGTCATACGCTGGCAGCGGCAGCTTGCGCTCCAGGCAGGAATGGCACTCGGCCTCATAGTCGTCAAACTTCTGACGCATCATCTCGACGTTGGCGACCTCAAAGTTGTAAGCGCTAAACTCGCGCTCGTTCTCCAGGAACACGTCGCCATAGGTCATGGGCGTGCCGTCGGGCAGGTAGCTCCACACCAGGTCGTAGACCGAGTTGACGCCCTGCGCATACATGGCGATGCGCTCCAGGCCATAGGTGATCTCGACGGGCACGGGGTCGACCTCGATGCCGCCCACCTGCTGGAAGTACGTAAACTGCGTGACCTCCATGCCGTTGAGCCAGACCTCCCAGCCAAGGCCCCAGGCGCCGAGCGTCGGGCTCTCCCAGTCGTCCTCGACAAAACGGACGTCATGGTCGTTGGGGTCCAGGCCAATGGCGGCCAGCGAACCCAGGTAGAGCTCCTGGGCGTTGACCGGCGAGGGCTTGATGAGCACCTGGAACTGATAGTAGTGCTGCATGCGGTTGGGGTTCTCGCCGTAGCGGCCGTCGGCGGGACGGCGGCAAGGCTGCGCATAGCAGGTGCGCCACTCGGCGGGACCGAGCGAGCGCAGCGTGGTCGCGGTATGGAAGGTACCGGCACCGACCTCGGAGTCATAGGGCTGCATAATGACGCAGCCCTGCTCGCCCCAGTACTGCTGGAGGCGCAGGATGATGTCTTGGAAGGAAAGCGATGAAGCGTTCATGCCTCTAATATCCCCTCGTCGAAACGATTACACGGTTAGGTACTGTACTATAGCGGTTTTTAGTCGATAGCGCCGATGCGGTTGAGCGGCCAGTAGCGCACAAGCGCCACAGCGATCAAATCAGAGCGATCGACGGGACCAAAGTAGCGTGAGTCGGCAGAGTTTTCGCGGTTGTCGCCCATCACCCACACGCACCCGTCGGGAACGGTGTAGGGATAGCTTACCTGAGCGCCGGGCGCTTGGACCGAAAGTGGCCAGCTCATGCCCGCCGTATAGTCCTCGTCGAGCGCTTGACCGTCAACGACCACCTTGCCGTCCTGCAGGTCGACCGTCTGGCCGGCCGTGGCAATAACGCGCTTGACAAGAACATCATGCTCGGAGGTGCCATCGGGGTTGTGAAACACCACGATATCGCCCTGCTTGACGGGCTGACCGAGCTCGAGGCTCACCTTTTGCGCCAGGATCTGGTCGCCAATCTCGATTGTGTCCTCCATAGAGCCGGTGGGCACCACAAAGGGCTCGACCACAAAGGTGCGGATCAGGAAGGTGGCCACAAGCGCGATCGCGATGACCGCGATCCACTCAAAAGCGCCCCTCAACGCGGAATGTTGCGTAGGAACCATACTCACTCCTCGCTCTGCGAATACGAAGCGTCAAGGATCTCCTGCGCGTAAGCGCGCTCCTCGGGCGTGAGCCGCGCAGTCTCGATCAGGTCGGGACGCCAGCGGCAGGTGCGCTCGATGGCGTTCTTGCGACGCCAGGCATCGACCTTGGCGTGATCGCCGCTCACGAGCACCGGCGGCACGCCCTCGCCGTTGAACTCGGCAGGACGGGTGTACTGCGCGTACTCGAGCAGGCCTCCGTCCTCGGCGGTTGAGAACGACTCGTCGACGTTGCTCATCTCGTCACCAAGGGCGCCGGGGATGAGGCGTACGACGGCATCGGCAACGACCATGGCGGGTAGCTCGCCACCCGTAAGCACATAGTCGCCGATCGACAGACGCTCGTCGGCATACGCATACGCGCGCTCGTCGACGCCCTCGTAGCGGCTGCACACAAACAGCAAGCGCTCGCTTTTGAGCAGGCGCTCGGCCACATGCTGTGTAAAGGGCTCGCCACAGGGGGTAAAAAACACCACGGTGGGCTTAGGACCCTCGGAGCTAATAGCCTCGATGGCCTCGGCAATAGGCTCGACCTTCATGAGCATACCCTGCCCGCCGCCGTACGGCTCGTCATCGACGGTACGATGGCGGTCGTGCGTCCAGTCGCGCAGGTTATACGCCTTAAAATCAAAAAGGCCGGCCTTGCGGGCGCGGCCCAAAATCGATGTGGACATGACGGGCTCAAACATCTCGGGAAAGACCGAAAGGGTCTCAATCAGCATGTTGTCCTCCCTACTTGTCCATATCGATCAGGCCGTCCATAACGTGGACGAAAATTGTTCCTGTGTCGGGAAGATCGAGCACAACCTGCTCGATCACGGGAATCAGCACCTCGCCGTACCGATCACCCTCGACAACCCAAACATCGTTAGCGGGCGTCGACATGATCTCGACGATCGTGCCGAGCGAACCGAAGCGCTCGTCGACCACCTCGCGACCCATCAGGTCGGTATAGGCAGCATCGAGCGAATCGAGCTCAAAATCGTCACGATTTGCCAACACATAGCATCCCGTGATGCCCTCGGCGGCCGTCAAGTCGTCAATGCCCTCAAACGAGACCAGATCGCCATCGCCCGCATCGGTGACGGACACGACCGTGCAAAAGCGGTCGCGCTTGAGCGCCGGCGGCGTCAGGGCGACGCGCATACCCGGCTCTAATACAGAAGGAAGCCCCCGCAGCGGCTGCGCGAGGACCTCCCCCTTCCTTCCGTGCGGCTTGACCACACGGGCGATGTTTTTGTACTGGGACCTCAAGGTCCTAGCCCAGAACCTCTACCTCGACAGCAGTGTCGAGGCGAGCGGCCAGCGCACGGGCGAGCGTGCGAATGGCCTTGATGGTACGGCCACGACGGCCGATGACCTTGGCGACGTCATCCTCGGCGACCGAAACCTCAATCGTAGAGGCGTCGTCACCATCGATGACCTCAAGGCTCACGGAATCCGGGTCGTCGACGATCTGAACAACGAGATATTCGACGAGATCGGCGATGCGATCTGAGAGCATTGCCTCACCCTCGAGCTGTGCAGCGTCAACCTCAGGCACGATTTACTCCTCGGCGCCCTCAGCGGCCTCAGCGGCAGCCTTAGCGGCCTCGGCCTCTTTGGCGAGCTGCTTCTTGGACTTCTTGACGACGGTCTCGGTCTTCTCGCCCTCGTTGGCGGCCTTGACCAGAGCGGCGACGGCGTCGGTGAGCTGAGCGCCCTTGGACTGCCAGTCGGCGATCTTCTCGAGGTCGAGGTTGATGGTCTTGGGGGCGGTCATCGGGTTGTAGCGGCCAACCTCCTCGATGATACGACCGTCACGCGGGGCGCGGGAATCGGCGACGACGACACGGTAGTACGGACGCTTCTTAGCGCCGTGACGAGCAAGGCGAATCTTGACTGCCAAAGGAAACTCCTCCAACCAAGCAGCTTTAGGCTGCAACTACAAACAAACAGTTGAACATAATACGCCATCGACGCGGGCAGGTGAAGTCCGTGAGACCAACTTCTTCGGTGTAGTCGAGGGCAAATCCATATCTTAGACAAGAATTCGGGATTTGCAAGCACATACACGCACCCCACATGAGCTGCGCGGTATACTCATGACATGGAAAGACGCGAACATACATACGGTTATGAGGATGCCATGGGCGTCACGCCGCCGCCCTGGACGGGTCCGGCGGTGGGCCTCATGGACCTCGATGCGTTTTTTGCGAGCGTGGAGATGCTCGATCATCCCGAATGGCGCGGAAAGCCGCTCATCGTGGGCGGAGACGCCGATTCGCGTGGCGTCGTGTCCACGTGTTCGTATGAGGCACGTCGCTTTGGCGTGCGCTCTGCCATGGCCTCGGCCGAGGCGCGGCGCTTGTGCCCGCAAGCCATTTGGACGCACGGGCACTTTGATCGCTACCGCGAGGTGAGCGCGCAGGTCATGGCGATTCTTGCCGAGGAGACGCCGCGCGTTGAGCGCGTATCCATCGACGAAGCCTTTATCGATATCACACCGGGTCGCTTTGCGCCCGAAGACCCGCTACTGGTAGCACGACGTATAAGCGACCGCGTGGCAGCGCTGGGAGTGACGTGCTCCATTGGTGTGGGCTGCAACAAGACGGTCGCAAAGATCGCAAGCGAGCGTGACAAGCCGTTTGGATTGACGATTGTGCGCCCCGGAACCGAGCAGCGCTTTTTGGCCGCGCTGCCGGTATCTGCCATGAGCGGCATCGGGCGCTCGGCCGAGGAGCGACTGCGCCGTATGCGCATCTACACGCTCGGCGAGCTGTCACGCGCGCCGGAATCCACGCTAGCTGCAATTTTTGGCATCAACGGCGAACGCATGCGCCAGCGTGCGCTGGGACTCGAAATCTCCGAAGTCACAAGTCTCGATGAAGAGCGTGAGGTTAAATCGGTGAGCAATGAGCGCACCTTTGCGAAAGATTTGACTGAGCGCGGGGACATCGAAGCGGCGATTGCGCTGCTGGGCGAGTCAGTGGGACGCCGCCTGCGCCGTCAGGGACTGACGGGCGCCACGGTGACGCTCAAGCTCAAGTATTCGTATGGCAGCGGGCGTACGGCACAGCGCCGGCTGCCTCATCCGACCGACGATGAGAATATCTTCGTGGCGGTTGCACTCGAACTGCTCGACAACATCTGGCAGGAAGGCATGCATGTGCGTCTGGCGGGTATCGGGATGAGCGACTTTGACCATCAGGGCGGCATCCAGACCGACCTGTTCTGCGAAGTCGACGACCGCGGAGCCCAATCAAGCGACCGTCGCGACCTCTCAGTCGCGATCGATGCCGTCCGAGACAAGTTCGGCGACACCGCCCTATCTTTCGGCCGCCAATCCCGCTTCAATGATTAACCGCCTTTGTAAAAATAGAAAGCCGGGCAGGTGCGGAAAACCGCAACTGCCCGGCGATATGCGTGAGGGTAGCT
>URUC01000100.1 GCA_900550965.1 uncultured Collinsella sp.
GGTTTGAGCGCGCCGGTAAGGGGCATTTCACTGGCGAGGAAGCGTTGGCCCGTTGGGACGAGTGGGCGCATAAGCGTCCGCGCGACTATCAGGCTTTGATTAACCCAGGCGCCGTGGATACGATTCGAGAGCTGCCGCGCCGCGGCGTTCGCGTGGCGCTTGCCAGTTCGTCTCCCATGGACAGCATCGAGGAAGTGCTCAACGCATGCGGGCTGTCGGATGCCTTTGAGTATGTGGTGAGCGGCGAGCAGTTTAAGGAGAGCAAGCCCGAGCCCGACATCTACCTGCATGCGCTGGACCTGCTGGGGCTGCCCGCGAATCGCTGCTGCTGCGTTGAGGATTCGGTGCCTGGCATCACTGCCGGCAAGCGAGCCGGCCTGACAGTCATTGCCAAGCGCGAGGAGCGCTTTGGCTTTAGCCAGGATGCCGCGGACAAGATTATCGACCAGCTGCCGGAGCTGCTCACGCTTTCTTAGGAGCGCGGTAGTTGCGCGTTTTTCGGGTCTGATGAGTAAATAGCCGACATTTTGGTGCGACACCTAGCATACTTAATGCTAATGCGGGCTTAAGGGCTTGCTGAATGCCCTTGGGCCCGCTTTAGACTTAATTGTGCTGGGAGAGGGTATATGCCACCGACTGAAGGGCTAACTGACGGTAAAGCAGCGATACCGCTGTACCAACAGGTCATTGATATCATTAAAAACGAAATCAACTCCGGCGCCTACAAGGCAGGCGCGCGGATACCCAACGAATTCGAATTGGCTGAGAGCTATAAAGTTGGCCGCGTTACCGTGCGACGCGCTATTGAGGAGCTCGTCCAGCAGGGCTATCTAACGAAGCGACAGGGGAAAGGCACGTTCGTCAATGCCCCCAAGCTCAAGCGCAAGATTCGCCAGAAGGATGACGTCCAGAGTTTTTCGGACGCATGCCGCGTTAACGGAATGGAACCGGGGGCGTGTGTCATTTCGAGAAAGATACTGCCGGGGGATTCTACCGAAGCACAGTTCTTTGGTGTTCCCGTTGGAACTGACTTGATTTGCGTTGAGCGTGTGCGTACTGCCGATGGCGTCCCCGTCATGCTTGAGAACAACATATACGTTTACGAGGACAACGCCTATCTATCAACGGCGCCTCTATCTAACCAATCCATTTTTGAGTTCGTGCGCAACCGGACGGGCCGCACGCCCGCGTTTACCGACCCATGCACGCTTGAGATCGCGTGCGCGTCGCCCGAGGTCGCTCGGTTGTTGGCAGTTCCCGTTGGCGAACCCTTGTTTTATATGGAAGCCTTCTTTTTCGATGAGCAGCGGCGGCCGTTTATCATCGGTCGTCAGCGGATCGTTGGGTCTCGCTACGTTTTTGACATCTAGGACATTGCGAATGGAAGCGCCCAGCGGATCATCTCACCGGGCGTCTCCATACCGTTCACGGCGCAAACGCAACCGTTCAACCGCGTTGCGGCAATCAGTTTGAAATTATCTTGATGACGAGAAAAGCTGCTGGTAATCTATAGAACGTCATAGAACGTTTGCCTTGTGCAAACGTTGAAGCGAGATGCGATGCAGTCTCGAGTTCTTTGGAGGTATCTATGTCAGATACGAAGGCGAAGAAGACAAACAGACGTTTTAAGTTCAAATTACCGCATGTCTATACGATCATGTTCTTGCTGATCGTTGTCTTTGCGGTCTTGACTTGGATCGTTCCCTCTGGCCAGTATCAGCGCAAGATGATTTCGACAGCGGCGGGCGAGCGTGAAGTCGCCGTTGCTGGAACCTATGAACAGGTCGATAAGAACTACACCGATTCCGAGACCGGCGAGACCATCAATCTGGGTCAGGATATTTTCGCGGTCCTGCAAGCGCCCACTAAGGGCATCCAGGAGGCTGCCGACGTCGTTGCGTTCGTCTTATTGATTGGCGGGTCGTTCGCAATCATCACCAAGACCAACGCTTTGAATGCCGGCATGAGCCGCGTGATTAAAAAGCTCAAGAACAAGGACATCCTCATCATTCCCATCACGATGACGTTGCTGTCCATTTGCGGCACTACGTTTGGCATGTCTGAGGAAGCCCTGCCGTTCTATGCCATCTTCATTCCCATCATGATGGGTATCGGTTATGACTCGATGACGGCATTCATCATCTGCTTCCTTGGTCCTAACCTGGGATATTGTGCTTCGACCATCGACCCGTTTAATGTTTTGATCGCCCAAGGCATCATTGGTATCGAGGGCAATCCTCAGCTGTGGCTGCGCGCCGTTTCTTGGGTCATCTTCACTGCCGTCGGTATCGCATGGGCCATGCGCTACGCCATGCGTGTAAAGAAAAATCCCGAGTCGTCCATTACGTACGAGGACGATAAGCTCAAGCGTGTTGAGTTTTCCGTGACCGATGCCTCCATCGAGGAAGAGTTCACTATCCGTCAGAAGCTCGTGCTTATTGATTTTGCTTGCGGTATGGGCATCATCGTCTGGGGTCTTGTTACCCAGGGCTGGTACATGAATGAGATTTCCGCCGTGTTCCTTGGCATGGGCTTGCTTGCCGGTATCCTGGGCGGTCTTGACCAGCAGACGATCGCTGAGGAGTTCGTTAAGGGTCTCGCCGACTTTGCGTACGCCGCCATCGTTATCGGTATCGCTCGCGGCATTCTGGTCATCGCCGAGGGCGGCATGATCATCGACACCATCCTCCAGGCGCTCGCTACTGCGCTCGCCGGTGCACCCGCCGCCGTCTACACCACGTTTATGTATATCGTCCTTGGCCTGCTCTCTTTGCTGGTTCCCTCGAGTTCTGGACTTGCGGCGCTCACCATGCCCGTCATGGGTCCGCTGACCGAGCTTATGGGCCTCAATCCCGAGGCTGCCGTTACCGCGCTCCAGTTTGCTAATCAGACCATCAACACTATCAGTCCCGTGGCGGGCATGACGGTCGCCGGCCTTGCCGTGGCTAAGATTTCGTTTGGCCAATGGTGGAAGACTATTTGGAAGTTCTTCATTTTCATGGTCGTCTTTGGCCTGATCGTAACGGCAATCTCTGGCATGCTTCCGGTGTAGGTGGTTGTGATGTCTGATCGTTTGACGGTCCTGACGTCTAAGAGCGTCTTTACCGGTACGGGGGACCTGCCGTTTGAAGGTTTCGTAGCGGTCCGTGGCAATCGAATTGAGGCTGTTGGCACCAAGTGTGAGGCAGCTTCGTATTTGACCCAAGCGGACGAGGCAGTTGACCTGGGCGACCGCACCGTCATGCCTGGCCTGATCGATGTGCATACCTTCTATACAGGCTGGGCGCTGCGGACGTTGGGGTCTGATCTGTCCGGCATCGCTGATGCCAAAGAGGCCGTGTCGCTCTTGCGTGCATGGAAAGAAGGTCATCCGGATTGCGCGGCGGCTTTTGGCCACAACCTGCCCGAAACGTTGGCATCGGATGCCGAGAACGCAAATACGGCAGCTGTGTTTGACGATTGTTTTGGCGATATCCCTGTCGTCTGCTTTACACCGGGTGCGGAGACCTGCGTTCTCAATGCTGCCGCCAGTGCGCGATACGGCTTCACACCCCAGGCGTGCTATGCCGAGAAGATCTGGCGCATGATGAGCGATTTCCTCGCGCTGCCCGAGGTACGTGCGGGGTATTCGGACTACATGAGCATGCTTAACGAGCGCGGCGTTACCGCCATCAAGGAGATGGCGTTTGATGACTACTACGGTTTTGCCGACGAAATGGCTCGCCGTGAGGAATCTGGTGAGCTGACGGTTCGCGTCTCTATGATGTCGCAGCCGGTGGGTGCCGGTGCAAATCTGTCATATGCTCGCGAGGCACGAGAGCGCTTCCGGGGTCCGTTCGTTCGTTTTTCTGGCTTCAACCGTATGACCGATCGAGGCGTAGGGGCGGGGCTTGCCGAGATGATTGACCCCTATGAGGACACGGCCGATGCGGGCGCTGCCGGCAAGACGGTTGTCGAGGAGCCCGAGTGGGATCTGATTGAGAACGAGCTGCGCGCAATTGATGCTGACGGCTTCCGATATTCCTTGCATTGCCAGGGCGATGGAGCCGTTCGTCGCACCGTGGCGCTCTATGCCTCGCTGCCTCGAGACGAGCATGGACGGTTGCTTCGCCGCCATGCGATTACCGATCTCGAGAACTCTGATCCGACCGATCTTGTCGAGTTTGGCAAGTTAGGTGGAATTTGCGAGGTCTATCCGCAGATTTTGACGCTGGACCGGCGCGAGGATTGCCTGTCGATGATGCGTCGACAAATTGGCGAGACGCGACTTTTGCACAGCTGGAATCGCCGCGGCATGGAAGATTCCGGATGCACGGTGTGCTGTGGTACGGATTTGCCGCTGCTGATTCCGAGCCTGGGCGAGTCAATCTACAGCGCGTGCGGCGGATACTTCGACGATGGACTGCCCGTGAATGAGGCCAACGCGCTGACACTTGTCGAGCTCTTGCGCGCTTGGACTGCCGGGGGCGCGTACGATCTGATGCGCGAAGACGAACTGGGTACGCTCGAGGTCGGCAAGCTTGCCGATATCTGCGTGCTCGATCGGGATGTGTTCGACCTCGATTATCGCGACGCACGCGATCTTTCGGTTGATATGACGATGTCGGACGGACAAATCGTGTTCGATCGAAATAAGGAGGCATAAGATGTCTGAATCCAAACCGACGCTGCGCCGCGAACAGATTGCGGGCATGAATATCCACTACATCATGTGGTCGCTCGATTACTTCCTTGATGTGCAGCAGCGTTTGGGCTTTGAGTCCATTGAGCTGTGGTGTGCAGAGCCGCATGTGACACTCGACCATACGGGCTACTTTGAGGCTGAGGTCCTGGCGAAAAAGGCTGCAGACCGTGGGCTTAGGTATCGTACTCTGTGCCCCGAGAATGTTGTCTATCCTTGGCAGTACTGCGCACGCAAACCGCTGCATGAACAGCGCAGCCTGGCGTACTTTAAGCACGGCATTGAGCTTGCCGAGGTACTTGGGTGCGACCGTATGTCCGTCAACTCGGGCTGGGGCGACTGGGACGAGGACCGCGAGGAAGCCTGGAAGCGCAGCCGCGAGCACTTGTCCGTTCTGGCGGAGTATGCCGGCGAGCACGGTCTGGTGCTTACGATGGAAAGCCTGCGTCCCGAGGAGAGCAACCTTGTGACGACGGTTTCCGATGCGAAGCGCATGATTGACGAGGTCGCGAGCCCGTACTTACAGCCCATGGTTGATACAACCGCGATGGGCGTTGCAGGCGAGACGCTCGAGGACTGGTTTGCCGCCTTTGGTGATGGGGCAATTCACGAGATGCACTTTATCGACGGCGGCCCGTATGGCCATCTGGTGTGGGGCGATGGCAAGCACGATATGGACGCCTTCGTCGCCACACTCAACGCCCATGGTTTCGACGGCATGCTGGGCCAGGAAATCACGGACGGCCGTTACTACGATGACCCGGCGGCGGCAGATGCCAAGAACATGGCCGCATTCGAGAAATATCTGATTGACTAAAACAACTATCGGCCACGCAGCCAACGTCATTGATTGCGGACCAAACAAGAAAGGAACTGGATATGAACGCACACGATCTGATCAAAGAGGCAATTGCCGAGAAGGGCAAGTTCGACAGCGTCTACTGGATTGCTTGCGGTGGCTCCATGATCGATTTGATCCCGGCTCATGAGCTTCTGCAGCGCGAGGCAACCACCTTCACTTCGTATATCTATACCGCGCGTGAATTCGACATTATGCGTCCGCGTCGTCTGGGCGAGAAGTCCCTGGTCATCGCTTGTAGCCACAGTGGCAACACCCCCGAGGTCGTCGAGGGCTGCGAGATTGCCCTTGCTGCCGGCGCTACGGTGATCGCCCAGACCGACAACGCTGGATCTAAGATCGACTCCGGCAAGTGGACCACGTGGGTCTACCCGTGGGGCGAGGGTGTGCCGCAGGCCGAGGTCCCCGCTGGTATTTCGCTGTCGCTTGCGGCAGAGCTGCTCGATCAGCAGGAGGGCTACGCCGATCTTGCCGATATGTATGCCGGTATCGCCGAGATGGATAAGATTCTTCCCCCGGCACGCGAGAAGGTAAATGCCGAGCTGGGCGATCGCTTTGCCAAGCTTTGCCAGGAGCACGAGTTCTTCTATATTCTGGGCAGCGGTCCCAACTTTAGCCAGACCTACGGTTTCGCTATCTGCTCTCTTATGGAGATGCAGTGGCAGCACTGCAGCTACATCCACTCTGCCGAGTACTTCCATGGCCCCTTCGAGGCTACTCAGGATGGCGTTTTTTACTTCCTGCAGATGGGCTCCAGCGAGTGCCGTGCTATGGACGAGCGCGCCCTGGCGTTCCTTAAGACGCATACCGATACGCTGATGGTGCTCGATGCCAAGGAGTACGGTA
>URUC01000101.1 GCA_900550965.1 uncultured Collinsella sp.
GGGCCCCGTCCCCTTTAGTATTTATAAATATGCAGGTCAGCGAGGTGCTAGCGATGTGCTAGCGGATGCGCCGCCAGATAGACCTCGGTCAGTTGCGTTCGGTCGACATGCGTGTAGACCTGCGTGGTCGAAATATCGGCATGGCCCAAAATCTCCTGCAGCACACGCAGGTCGGCACCGCCCGCGAGCATGTGGGTGGCAAAGGAGTGGCGCAAGGTATGGGGATGGAGCCCCACCAGCCCCACCTGACGCCCATACCGCTCGCATATCGCATGCACGGCCTGGCGCGACAGGCGACGTCCGTTCTTATTTAAAAAGACCGCCGAGGTCTCGGTTCCGCGGGCATGGGCCGCCAAGCGAGAACGTCCCTCAGTTACATAGAGCGTCAGAGCTCGCGCCGCGCTTCCCACCAGTGGGGACAGGCGTTCCTTTGAGCCCTTACCGCGAACGAGTACAAAGCCATCGTCAATATGGATATCGCCCACATCGAGCCCAACCAGCTCACTCACACGCAAACCGCATCCGTAGAGCACTTCCAAGATGGCATGGTCGCGCAGTCCCATCTCGCCCTCGGGAAAGTCTTGATCGAGCAGCGCCGAGACATCCTCCACCGATAGATACTCCGGCAAACGCTCAGCCTTTTTAGGCAGGCGCAACGCCGCCGTCGGGTTTTGGGCCACGGCCCCATCGCGCACCAAAAAGGCATGCAGGCCCTTCACGGCAGCAAGCGCGCGCTCCACCGAGGCGTCGGAATAGCCTCCGCCGCGGCGATCGGCGACAAAGCCCTCCACGACCTGACGGGTCACCTCTTCAAAAGACACAATACCCGCCCGCTCCAGATAGGCGCAGTACGTCGTCAGGTCACGACGATAGGCCACAATCGTGTTGCGCGCCAAGCCCCGCTCGACCGCGAGGTAATCGAGATACTCCCCCGCCGCCACGGCGAGCGACGAGGGAGTAGCTTCGGTATGTTCCTTATTCGCCGGCACCCTTAGTCCGTAGCGAGGTTCATGGGCGTCACCTGCAGACGGTCGACACCCTCGTGCTGGCCGATCGAAGCGCGCACGAACTCTCGGAACAGCGGCTGCGGATTAGTCGGACGGCTCTTGAACTCGGGGTGAGCCTGGGTTGCCACATACCACGGATGCACGTCGCGCGGCAGCTCGACCATCTCGACCAGGCGCTCGTCGGGCGAGAGGCCAGAGATAACCAAGCCGGCATCCTCGAGCTGGTCGCGGAAGGCGTTGTTGAACTCAAAGCGGTGACGGTGACGCTCGTAGACGAGTTCCTCGCCATATGCCTCGCGAGCAAGGGTATCGGCGGCGAGCTTGCACGGATAGGCGCCCAGGCGCATGGTGCCGCCCTTCTCGGTCACGTCCTCCTGCGAGCTCATCAGATCGATGACGCTAAACGGGCCGTCCGGGTCGAACTCGGAGGAGCTGGCACCGGCAAGGCCGACGACGTTGCGGGCGAACTCGCACACGGCGACCTGCATACCCAGGCAAATGCCCAGATACGGAATCTTGTGCTCACGGGCAAACTCGGCCGCGAGGATCTTGCCCTCCAGGGCGCGCTTGCCAAAGCCGCCGGGGACCAGGATGCCCGAGGCGTCGCCCAGAACCTCAGAGACATTCTGCTCGTCGAGGCTCTCGCCGTCGACCAGCTGGACGTCCACATGGCGATCGTAGAAGACGCCCGCATGGTGCAGGGCCTCGATAACCGACAGGTACGCATCGGGCAGCTGCGTGTACTTACCCACGACGGCAATCTTAACCTTATCGGCGTGATGGTTGGCATGGTTCTGCTTACGCAGGAACTCATTCCACTCGCTCATGTCGCGCTCACGCGGGTCCAGGCCCAGGCGCTCGCAAATACGCAGGTCAAAGTCCTGCTCGGCAAGCAGCTGCGGCACGTCGTAGATGCTCGCGCAGTCCTCATTGGTAAAGACGCAATCGGTGTCGACGTCGCAGAAGCTTGCGATCTTTCCGCGGATAGCGTCATCGATATGGTGGTCGGAGCGCAGCACGATGATATCGGGCTGGATGCCAAAGCTGCGGAGCTCCTTGACGGAATGCTGCGCGGGCTTGGTCTTGACCTCGTGGGCGGCGGCAATATAGGGAACGAGCGACACGTGGATGTAGCAGACGTTCTCGGAGCCGGCCTCCTTGCGGTACTGACGGATGGCCTCGACAAACGGTTGGGACTCGATGTCGCCGATCGTGCCGCCCAGCTCGGTGATGACTACATCGGAGCCGGTCTGCTCCTCGATGCGGCGAAACTTGTCCTTAATGGCATTGGTGACGTGAGGAATCACCTGCACGGTACCGCCCAAAAAGTCGCCGCGACGCTCGCGGGCGATTAGGCTTTTGTAGATGGCACCGGTCGTAAAGTTGGAATCGCGGGTCAGGTTCTCATCAATAAAGCGCTCGTAATGACCCAGGTCCAGGTCGGACTCGTAACCATCCTCGGTTACAAAGACCTCACCATGCTGGAACGGGTTCATGGTGCCCGGGTCGACGTTGATGTACGGATCGAGCTTTTGCTGCAGAACATGGATACCGCGGCTGCGCAGCAAACGACCGAGCGAAGATGCGGTCAGGCCCTTGCCGAGAGAGGAGACAACGCCGCCAGTGACGAAAATATGCTTGGTGACGTGTTCTTGAGAATTACCATGTGTTCTTCTAACCATGGAATTTCACTCTATCATCCGTGTATGACCCGGCGTGTTCACCAGACGCGTCGGCCCCGACATGGCGTACTTGAACAATACGAATAGTAGGCTCGTCAAAAAGCATACGCAAGGTCATAATCACGTCAAACGTCTTATCCGCCAGCTATTGCAGGTATTGGTCGAGACGCACTAGGCCTAACGCATATAGGACAAACGCTGTTTTCAGGTTTTTCAGCGAGGCCCATTCATCGGCACCGTGCGCGTTGCCGGCACCTGGTGCGATGAATGGCGGGGTCTCCAGGTCGATGCCGTCGACCGCCGGCACATGGTCGGCATGGAATTCGGGACCGAAGTTGAGTGCGCGCGGGATAAAGCGGGCGTGGGTGCCGTCGCCGACAGCCACGGGTCGAGCCTCGCAACCGAGCACGTCGTTGTAGGTTGCGGTGAGCAACTGGACACGCGGGTCGTCAGCCTGCACGTAGTATGGGTCATCGTTAAGGATGTCGACAATGCGGCCGCCCGCCGCTTCGGCTTGTGCTTGAATACGCTCGATGATTTGTTCGTGTGCCTGGCCTACCGCATAACGGATGTCGAAGTGCAATACGATGGCATCTTCAGAAGTCTCACCTGATACCGCGCCTAATACCTTGTCTGCTTCAGCGAACTCATTCAAACCACCATTGGCGGTAGTCGGTCCGCTTTCCGCATTCTCGCAATCGATACCCAAGCCGGTGCCATATGAGTCTTTTGTCCATTGGGCAATCGCCTGCGCTGCAGTGAGGTCACGGCCTTCGAGCAGACCGGACCGGGCAAGCGCCGTAGTGAGCACCGCTATAGCGTTTACGGTACCGGACGGCTGGCAGGCATGACCGGCGACACCGGTGGCCTCAATCGTGACGCCTTGCGCTGTTGCGTTGATATGCAATCGCTCGGCGATATCTGGAGCGATGTTGCCGCTCTGGCAGAATGCTTGCCGCACGGTAGATTCGTCGACGCCGGTGAGGGTGATTGCGGCGGCCCCGGGAACCGTGTTAGTGGCGGTGCCGGCATGCCAACCGCGCAATTGCGGCCCGACCGGCAGTTCGACATCCACATCGAGCAGCCCTTTTTGGATATTGTTCACCGGGAAGGGACCATCGGTGACGATGGCCTGGTACGGCGCGCCGATGTTGGCGACGAACCATTTGATGTCGTTGAGCGCGATCTCTTCGGAGCCGCCGAACAGTATACGTACGCGGTGGCGGAAACGGTGGTCGTGTTCCTTGAAGAAACGGAGTAGGAAATAGCTGGTCAGCGCGACGCCTTTATTGTCCAATGAGCCGCGACCGATAACAATATCGCCAATAACCTGCGGATCGAAGGCATCGTGCGTCCAACCGTCGTCGGCGGGGACTACGTCGAGGTGGTCGACGAAGGCGATGTCACGGTCGGTCTCCACGTTCTCCTGTGGATAAACGACTTCCATGACGTGGCCGGTGTAGTCGCGCGTAGGCAGCCCGTCTCGTCCTGCCTTGGCCAGCATATGGTCGAATACACGGCGCACTTCAGGCCCATAGGGCGCACCAGGACGAGGATTCTGGTCCGATTCGTCGGAACAGGAATCCCGGGCTCAACGTCGACTGCTACCCGGGATTGGCTGGAGGGCTTGGTTCTATTCGCTCAGCAAGTGCGCCACAGCATCGAGCGCGAGCTTGTAGCCGTAGAAACCCATGCCGGTGATGGTGCCGGTGGCCACAGGGCTGATTACGGAACGCTTGCGGAACTCGTCGCGGGCGGACGGGTTGGAAATATGGACTTCCATAAGCGGCAGGTTCTCGTCAATGACCATGTGCGCGGCGTCGGCGAGAGCATACGAATAGTGCGTGAAGGCGGCGGGGTTCATGACCACCGGGGTTTTCTCGTCGGCGGCTTGGTGCATCCAGTGCACCATTTCGGCTTCGTCGTCGGTCTGGCGCACCTCGACTTCGAGGCCGAGGTCCTTGCCCCATTCGGTGCAGAGCTTGCGCAGGGTGTCGAGGTCTTGACGACCGTAGACGTCGGGCTGGCGGACGCCGAGACGTCCGAGGTTAGGGCCATTGACAACGATGACTTTGGTCATTGGGACTCCTTTTGTTTGTGCTTCTCTCCCTCCGCCCCTTCGGGGCACCTCCCTCATCAGAGGGAGGTACAAGGTAAATCCGACTCCGGGGTACCTCCGTTAGAGGGGAGCCAAGTACTTTTTTCTGAGGGGATGGCGAACGGCACGGCCTACGGCCGTTCAATTACTGCTGGATACGACGGAATGCTTCTTCCACGGCTTCGGCGGGCGGGTTGTCGAGGTGTACGACGTGACCAATCTCGTCGAGGACCACGAAGCGCAGCTCATTGCCGCGGGCCTTCTTGTCGCGATGCATCAATGCGAGCACGTCGTCGAACGAGCCGCCATTCCACGACGTCGGCAGACCCATCGAAGCAAGCAACGAGCGGTGATAGTCAACCAGATCCTGATCGATGTAACCGATCAGATGGGCCAGCTCGGCGGCATACACCATACCGACGGCCACCGCATTGCCATGCCTCCAGCGGAAATGCTCGAGCTTTTCGATGGCATGGCCCATCGTGTGCCCGTAGTTGAGGAATTCACGCAGACCCTTCTCCTTCAAATCGGAGGAGACGTGGTAGGCCTTGACCTTTACCGTGCGCTCAATGAGCTCGGCAACCACGTCTTCGAGCGGCGAGCCGAGGAATGTAGAGCCGTCGAAAGCGCGCAGTTCAGCTGCGTGGTCTTCGAGGATATGCAGGATTTCGGGGTCGCGGATGAAACCGGATTTGGCGACTTCGCCGAGACCCTCGATGAAGATGTCATTGGGCAGCGTAGCCAGCGTCTTGGTGTCGGCCAGCACACCGGCAGGCGTGTAGAACGAGCCGACGAGGTTCTTGCCCTGCGGGGTGTTGATGCCGGTTTTGCCACCGGTGGAGGACCATGGCCAGCAGCGAGGTCGGGCAGTTTACATAGCGCACGCCGCGCATCCACGTGGCAGCCACGAAACCGGCCAAATCGGTTGCGGCACCGCCGCCAAGCCCCACCACGGCATCGGATCGGGTGAAACCTTCGTTGCCAAGGCGTTCCCAAATGCCGTTGGCCACGGTAATGGTCTTGCCGGGTTCGGCATCCGGAATCACGATGTCGGAAACCTCATAGCCGCCCTGACGCAACAGGGCGCGGGCACGATCGGAGTGTCGCTGCACCGGCTGAGTGTGGATAAGCGCGATTTTGGCGGGTTTGGGTCCCAGCACGTCGACCAGATGGTTCATGGCACCTTCGCCAATGACCACATCATACGGCTCAATTGCCGCTCCGGTAACATGCACTGCTCGCTCAGATACCATATCAATCACTTTCTTCGCTGCGCCCTGAGGCGTAAGCCCCCGGGTATGGACATGAACGTTGGCGACCTCGCGGAATACTGGGTCACGCTGCTTGAACAGTTTTTTCCAACGGGAGTTGGCGTTGCCATTGAGCATGGGCCGGCCTCCCCCACGGTTCGCGCGTTCCATGGCTTCCGCCGGATCGGCATCAAGGTAGACCACACGACCGCCATGGTCGATGTAGGAGGCGAGGGCATGCTGGGTGGATGGCGTCATGGGAGCG
>URUC01000102.1 GCA_900550965.1 uncultured Collinsella sp.
CCCGGCGCCCCGTCCGCCGGCATTCGATAGGCGAGGAGCTATTACTTCTCTTCGCGAGCTATCATGCGGCCGAGAGCCGCTGTAAAGGGATCGAGCAGCACGCCGGCGATAACCACAAAAGCCCACCCCTTTGTGACAAGGCCTGCCCAACGCGCGAAGAACGTACGGCCTTCAATCGTTCCGAATCCTCCCCGGAAGGCAATCTCGCCAAAACCGATCACCATAAAAAGGAGCGTGGCACCGATGACCGTACCGGCGATCTTGTGCGATGTACTCCCCTGCTCAAAACCAAAAAAGTTCAGGCACATACCGACCGTTTTGCCAAACATCGGGAGTGCGCTCAGAACCTCGGCGATTACCGTGGCCACGATGAGTTGTCCCCAAAAGCCCGTGGGGCTCGTCAGATCCAAGCCAGGCGCCCCTTCGATGATGGGGAGAAACGCGCAGAGCAATAGCGGGTTAAAGAAGCCGTTGAGAATACCGATAACGCGCCTGACAGGTAACTTCATAGCCGTAAGCCTTTCAAAGTCATTGATAGAAAGAGGGCCGCCGGCATATGTCGGCGGCCCCGATAAAACATGATGCACGGCAAAGCAACTACTAGAACGGCTACTCTGCCTCGCCGCCGGCCGCCATCTTCTCGGCCTCGGCAAGCTGGGCCGGGGTGAGCTTGCGATACTTAATGGCGCCAAAGACGACACACGCCGCACAGACGATCATGCCGGCGATGAACTTCTGGTCAATCGTTGCACCAAACGGCGACGTCACGGCCTCAAACACAATGGGAGACAGTGCCATGCCAAAGTTAATGCCTGCCATGCCAATGGCAAGGTTAAACGCGCGTCCCTCGGGGGCAGAGTTGCCGGCGGCGAAATTGCCCTCCAGCGGCACGTAGGTCTCCTTGCCCAGCGCGACGACAAAGCCCGCAACGCACAGCACCATAAAGGCGGGCGCAACCAGCGTCAGGCCCAGGCCAACGAGCGTCACGCCCCACGCGATCGGCATAGCCAGGTTCTTAAACTTGGCAAACAGCGGACCGACCAAAAGACCAGCCGCAATACCGGCAACGGTCATAACGGTAGAGGCAAGACCGGCCTCCACGGTACCGCCAAAGCCGCGACCCACAACAAGCAGCGAAACGTTGGAGCTGAAGAGCTGGAACGTGAGTACGAACACAAAGCTCATGAGCGTGATAATCGCGACCTCTTTAGGCATATTGGCAAACACATTGACCTTGCGCTTGGGCTCAAGATGACCCTCGGGAAGGCAAACGGCCTCGATCACGATGAAAATGATCATGATGAAGTACGCCGCATAGCTGTGGAACCACTCGGCAGAACCCAAGATGCCGGAAACCATCGTCCAGATAATGCCGCCCAGTGCAACAAAAGTGGAGTAGATGCCCATGACAAACGAGCGCTGCTTGCCACCGAAATAGTCGGCGATCAAGGCGTCGGTCGAGTTCTGGACGGCGCCGAGACCAAGGCCCATGACAGCAGAAGCCGCTAAGACCTGGCCGAGCGAGTCGTGGAACACCAGCACCGAGGCGCCTGCCAGCATCACGATAACGTGACCGACGAGCGTCGTCTTCTTCTTGGACACGCGCGAAGCGAGCTGGGAAGACACGAGCATGGCGGACAGTGCCATCATCAACGGGATGATGCCGATGATCATCTGAACGGCAGCGATGTTCTCGTTGGGAAACGCCGCCGCGACAGAGGCCACGATGGGGACGGGCACCAACATGCCCATAATGCACATGGCGGCAGCATAAATGCCCACCAGGTACTTGATCTTGGTTTTATCCATGATCCATCCTTACGCTTAGAGAAAAGGGTCGGAGCGGCCAGGCATCACCAGCGGCCGCCCAAACACAGCACTATCAGTCGTTAAATCCGGTGAACACGGGTTCTCCGCTGTACACGAGCGCTTCCTCGACACCATCGAGCACGCGGCAGGCGCCAGACGCCATCGCCTCGAGCTCAAACTCGCCGGGATAAGCCGACACGGGGGCGATCCAAGAGCAGCATTCCTCAATCGAGGCAACGAGCTCCTTGCTGTGGACCATGCCGCCTCCGAGCAAGATGCCGTCGACGTCGCCCTTCAGCACACAGGCCATCTCGCCGATCCACTTGCAGATTTGGTAAACCATTGCATCCCAGGCGCGAGCTGCGGCCTTATCGCCCGCAGCGGCACGCTCGCACACCTCGATGGCATCGGAGGTACCCAAAAGATCGACAAAACCGCCGGTCTTCATGCAATGGGCGCGGGCGACATCAAGGCCGTGTTCCGCGGTGTACTTTGCGACCTCGATCGCGGGGACCGATCCACAGCGCGTAGGCGCCATGGGACCTTCGCCGCCAACGATGTCGTTGCCGTCGACCATCTTGCCCTTAAGGTGGGCAGAAATCGAAATGCCACCGCCGATATGGCAAACGATGAAGTTGCACTCATCATAAGGGCGACCGAGCTTTGCCGCATGGCGGATGGCGGTCTCTTTGAGATTAAGGGCATGCAGGTGCACGTTTCGATACACGCCCTTAATGCCCGTCATACGTGCGAGGTCGCACAGCTCGTCGGTATCGGGTGGATTCACCACAAAAGAGGGCTTGCCCGTCTTTGAAGCGAACTCATGGGCAATCTGGGGACCCAGCTGCGCCGGATGCTGAATGCCGTTCGCACCGACGCGGGCATGCTCGAGCATGACCTCATTGATGGCATACGTACCGCCGGGCAGCGAAAGCAAGCCGCCGCCGCGGCCAACAAACGCATCGAAGTCCTCGAGCTTCAGGCCCGCCTCATCCAGTGCTCCAAGAATCAGATCGCAGCGATACGGCATCTGAGCCGAAACCCCATCGAACTGGGCGAGGTCCTTCGCGTCGTGTGCAACGTTCTTGCTGAGCTTGCACTCGTCACCCTCAAAAACGCCCACCTTTGTGGAAGTGGAACCCGGGTTGATTACCAGGACGCGCCAGGGAGTCTTTTTATCGGACATACCCTAAGCCTCCTTAAGCGCCTGGGCGCGCACGCAGCTCATCACCACGTTGCCGACGATCTCGTCGACGGGCGCAGAGCGCGAGCAATCGCACACGATCTTCTTGAAGCCCTGAAGCATGGGGCCGTAAGCATTGGCGCCGGTCAGGTTCTGGATGATCTTGACGCCGATATTGCCCACGTTGATATCAGGCCAGATGACCACGTTGGCCTGCCCCGCAACAGCGGACTCACGATGTACCTTCTTGGCCGCAACCTTGGGGTTAATCGCCGAATCAAACTGGAACTCACCGTCGATGGCAAGGTCGGGACGGCGATCGTTGGCAATCTCGCGAGCGCGGCGCACTTTGTCGACGAGCTCGTTATCCATCGAGCCGTCAGTCGAATGCGAAAGCAGCGCGCAACGGATATCCCATCCGGTCAGCGAGCGCACCGTTTCGCTCGACGAAATCGCGATTGAGGCAAGCTCCTCGCTCGTGGGGTCAACGCAAACGGCAGAATCGCCAAAAGCCAAAAGGCCGCCTTCGCCGCCAGTCCAGTTGGGAATATCGGCAATGCCGCAAGAGCTTACGGTATCGACGCCATCGACAAGGCCGACGATAGTCTGTCCCGCCAGGATAATATCGCCCGTGGCGTTATCGATGCCGGCGAACATTACGTCGACATCGCCGAGTACCTGCAAAATCAGGGCGCGCTCAAGCGGACGCGTCATACGGCGCGCGGCGCCCTTGGGCTTAAACTTGCAATCCGGATGCGAAAGATAGCGCTCGCAGCAAGCGGCGTTCGCCTCCTCGTCGGTCACATCGACAATCTCGATGCCGTCAAGGGAGATACCACGCTCGTCGGCAAGCTCCTTGAGCTTACTGCCGTCGCCGACCAGCACGCATTCGGCAAGATGCTCGGCGGCGATCTTTGCGACCGCCTGCATCATGGTCTCGTTTTCGCCCTCGGGAAAAGCAACGCGCATAGGCTTGGCGGCAGCCCGCTCGCGCAGGGTCTGCATCAGGTCCATGGCAGCTACTCCATCTCTTCGGCAGTGCGCTCGATAAGCTCGCCGACGGTCTTCATGACCATGACCTCGCGAACGGGGACCTCGGCATCGAGCTCGTTCTCGATCATGGAGGTCAGGGCGATCATCTTCATCGAGCCCTTGCCCAGGGTCTCAAACGTCGTCTCGGGGGTCACATCACCGTCATAGTTGTAAGCGGACTTGGCAAAATCGCAGATCTGCTGAGTGAGTTCTTCGTTCATGATGGCGCCTTTCTAATTAAAAAGAGGGGTAGCCACGGCGGGCTGGAGACATGGGTCCCGCCGTGGCCTAAGAGAGGAAGCGAATTGTTATAGGGGTGAAAGCCTAGTGTGAAAGCCTAGTCGTCAAGCTCGAACGTGAGCTCTTTGTAGCCCGGTCGGTCGATGACCTTGGCATGGACGCCCACGGTCTCGCCCGCCATGAGCTTGGCGCGGATCTCGGGGGCCTTCTTCTTGGTAATGCCGTAGATGACGTAGGTGTACTGAGAACCCTCGTCAATATCGACGGCGCCGTAGGCGTACTTGCCATACTCCTTGAGGTAGGGCTTGTCGTTCTGCGGACCAGGCAGGGTAAAATCGATCAGATGGCCGTGACCGGAAACCTGGACCCAATCGGTCTTGTGGTAGCCGCAGGCATTGCAGGCAAGGTGAGGCGGAAACTCGACGGCTCCGCACTCGGGGCACTGACGTGCCCAATAGATGCCCTCTTCAAGACCCGTGTAGAACTTCTTGACCACGGGCTCCATATCTTTGAGTTGCATGAGAATACTCCTTATGGGAAATCGAAAACCGCGGTCGCTTAGGCGACGGTACGAAGAATCTGGCAGCGCACATTCTGAGAACCGCCAAAACCGCGCAGGAAGGCCGTCTCAGGAATCTTCTTCATCTGGGTTGCACCGGCGACGCCGCGCATCTGCTTGACGGCCTCGACGATATCGGCGATACCGGATGCGCCATGAGCGTGGCCGAAGTTGCAACGGCCACCGTGCGGGTTGATGGGCTTATCGCCGTCAAAAGCGGTGCGGCCATCGATCGCATACTTCCAAGCCTCGCCGCGCGGAATATAGCCGCACTCCTCGGCCGAGACGATCTCGGAAGCCAGGAAGAAGTCATTGCACATAAACAGGTCGATCTCATCGGGGCTCACGCCGGTAAGGTCGTAGACCTGCTTGGCAGCAAACTCGGTAGCCCAGTGCTCGTTGTGAAGCAGGCCGGCTTCGACGGCAGAGGCGCCCGTACCCAGCACCTCAATAGGCGCATACGGCATGCCCATGGCTTTGGCCTTCTCCGTGGGCATCACGACAACAGCGGCGGCACCGTCGCACTTCTTCTCAAAGCCGGTAACGCGCAGGTACTGCGTAACGCGCGGGTTGTACATGCTCTTGAGATACTCGTCGGCGGTATCGAACCCAGCTGCCTTCGCATCCTCCTCGACCGTGGTCTCATACCACGCAAGGGGATTCAGGACGGCACCGCGGCGAAGGCTCTTGGTAAGGCCGTTCAGGGCGTCATCGATCTGATCGGCGGTAAGGTCGTACTGCATCGAATACTCGTTGATCCAGTTGTCGAACGACACGCCAAAGGCGCCATCGAGCGGGCGACCATACGCGCGGTCATAGATCTTATCGAGCGAGGGAATCATGACATCGAGCGTAAAGTCCTGGCGAATATGCGAGGGCATGTGCTCAACGGGAAGGGTCGAAGCCAAATCGCAGGCACCCGTAAGGACAACATCGTAGGCACCGGAGGCGACTGCCATCACGGCCTGCTCAAGGGCGACGTAGCCCGTGCAGCAAGCCTCGGAATGATGGACGGAACCCTTGGCACGAACGCCAAACCAATCGGCAACCTGCATGTTGGGGGTAATGCAATCGCCAACGAGATACGGATTGGCGCTGCCGTGATAGAAAAAGTCGATATCGCGGGGCTCAAGACCGGCATCGGCAATTGCCTCGAGGGCCGCATAGCCAAACGCCTCGCCCTCGCCAATACCCTGGGTCTCGGGATGCTCCTCAAAATCCTTGAACGGGGTGCAGCCTACGCCTACAATCGAGACGCTGCGCATGTTCTTTCCGAGCGTAACCACTGAATATCACATCCTAATCATGTGAAGGTGTACGAAATGATGGCGCAGTCCGGCCGCGAGCGAAGGTGAGAGAGCGCTCGCGGCTTTTCTGTGCCGTCACACGTTGAACTACTGCAGTGGTTCTTTTGAACGTAGCTTTAGTTTATGAGGGGTTAAACGAGACACGTGAGACAAA
>URUC01000103.1 GCA_900550965.1 uncultured Collinsella sp.
TTTTGAGCTCCGCTCAAAATTTGGACATCCCTCCTCTTCAACCACGCCCCCATCGCGTTCAGCATCGACCCAGATCCCCAAACATGGAACCTACGCCCGCATCCAGTCCCGACCGTTTGCCGAGCAATAGGGTCGCAATCGGCGCCGAACATGTACTATGTACGGGCATTGTCCAAATCCGTAATCCAAAGGACCCCATCTTGCCCGTCGTCGCCGCTATGACCGTTACCTCACACGCCACGGATGCCATGGTCGCCATCCCGTTTTGGCTCGAAATGTTCGCCGTCGTCGCGGCTTCAATCTCGGGCGTGTTGGTCGCGCGCGAGCACAAACTCGACCTGGTGGGTGCAGTTGCGCTCGCCGTGGTCTGTGGCTTGGGCGGCGGTCTTTTACGCGACATGACGCTGCAGGTGGGCAACGTCTACATCCTCAACCAGCCAATGGCGCTGCCGCTTTCCATTGCCACGGCAGCCATCATCTATATTTTCCCGGCAATCGTCGACAAGCCCGAAAAACTCATTCCCCTGCTCGACATCATCTCGGTCGGCATCTACGCCGCCACTGGAGCGGACAAGGCGCTGGTCTACGGCTTTGCGCCGGCGGTGTGCATCATGATGGGCTTTTTCACCGCGGTGGGCGGTGGCATGTTGCGCGACGGCTTTATGGGCGTGGTTCCGGGCATTTTCCAACGTACTAACTTTTATGCCATCGCCGCCATCGCCGGATCGACAAGCTATGTGTGTCTCGTTATGAGCGGCATCATGAGCAATGTCGCCGCGCTGGTCGTATGCGTTGTCGTGACCATGGGTCTGCGCTGGCTCTCGCTGCGCTTTGACATCAAAAGCCCCACCGAAGAGGACATCGCGCGCTTTTTGCACCGCAAAAAGTAGATTGCGCGGGCTCATCCTTCGAAATACAACCGAGAGGTTCTTTTAGAGCGCCCACGCGTTGGGTACCCTGTTAGATGCATATCGAGCATCTAACGAAGGATTCACTATGCCCCGCAATCAATTCCCGTCGACCCAGCGCTGTAAAGCGTGGGGCCGCATCACCATCCTATTCGCACTCATCGCGCTGGCGATCACCGCGCTTCCCACGGCGTCGTTCGCCGGCACAGACACCGCCGGCAACGTACTCACGACCGACGAAGGCTCCACCCCGTCCGGCGTCGAAGGTGACCTGTACTGGGCAGGTCAGAGCCTCAACCTGGACGACACCTCCATCGACCGCGATATCATCGCCGCGGGCGATACCCTCTCGATCCGCGACTGCACGGTGGGTGGCGCCGTCCGCTTGGCGGCGCGTACCATCGACGTTGCCAAGACCACGGTTGATGGCAGCGTGACCGTCGCTGGCCAGCATGTCGTGCTCAATTCCGACAGCACCGCCAACTGCTTCTACGCGATAGGTGAGACGGTTGCCCTGCGAGGCTCTACCAAGTCGGCAGCGCTTGCGGGCGACACGGTGACCATCGATGGCACCGTCGATGGCGATGTCGAGGTTTGGGCCGACAAGCTCATCCTGGGCAAGAACGCCCGCATCACCGGCACCGTGAACGCTCACGTCTCCGAGGACCCCGAGCGTGCCGCGGGAGCCGAGGTCGGTGCGCTCAAGATCGACCGCACCGAGAACGAAGATACTTCCACCGTTAACGATGTCATCGGCGGTATCGTCGCCGCGGCGCTTTCCACCTGCTTTGTCGCCCTACTGCTCGAACTCGTCTTTCCGCGCGCAACCGCCAGCGCCGCCGGCATGCTCCACCAGCGCCCCATGCCCCTGTGGGTGAGCGGTCTTCTGGGCACGATTGCTATCGTCCCCGCCGTCCTACTGCTAATTATCTCTATCGCTGGTCTGTCGCTTGCCGGAGCCCTCATGTGCGGTGTTATTGGCATCGTGCTGGTGTCGAGTGCCTTTGCAGGGTGCGCGATCGCGCGCATGGTCGGACACAGCCAGAACCGCTACGCCATGGCAGCCGTTGGTGGCGTAACCGCAGGCGCCCTCACGGGGCTTCCCCTCGTAGGCGGCTTCATCAGCGGCGTGGCCTTTGTCTTTATGCTCGGCTACGCCATCCAGATCATCTGGCGCAACGCCCACCTCAAGCCGCAGCAGCCGGCTAACACGCCAGGACTCCCCACCGCCTAGCCGCCAACCACCACAAAAGGGCCAGGCACCTTTGTGGTGGCGCAAAGCAACCTGATCCCATTGCACCAAAAAGGGCGCCGACCATTGCGGTCGACGCCCTTTCTTATTGGCAGTTATAAGCCCCAGCGCTTATTTGTTGACCTGGCCGGCGCGGACGGCTGCCTTCTTACGGTCGGTGGCGTTGAGCAGACGCTTGCGCAGGCGGATGTTCTTGGGAGTAATCTCCACCAGCTCGTCGTCGGCGATGTACTCCAGCGCCTCCTCCAGAGAGAAGGTGCGAGGCGGCACCAGCTGCACGGAGATGTCGGAGGTCGAGGAACGCTGGTTACCCAGGTTCTTGGTGCGGGCGATGTTGACGACCATGTCGCCGGCCTTGCTGCGCTCGCCCACGATCATGCCCTCGTAGCACTCGGTACCCGGCTCAACAAACAGCTGACCGCGCTCCTGCAGCGTACCCAGGGCGTAGGCAACGGCCTTCTCGGTGGTCATGGAGATCATGGCGCCGTTCTGGCGGTTGCCGATCTCGCCGGCGTAGGGGCCATACTCCAGGAAGGTGTGGTAGAACACGCCCTCGCCGTGGGTGACGTTCATGATGCGGTTCTTAAGGCCCATGATGCCACGCGTCGGGATCTTAAACTCAAGGTGCGTCACGATGCCCGAGGTATCCATGCTCGTCATGATGCCACCGGAGGTGCCGAAGACCTCAACGACCTTGCCCGAGTACTCGTCCGGGCACTCGACGACGGCCTGCTCGACAGGCTCCATCTTGTTGCCGTTCTCGTCCTTCTTAAACAGAACGCGCGGACGACCGACCTGGAACTCAAAGCCCTCGCGGCGCATGGACTCCATCAGAACGGACAGGTGCAGAATGCCGCGGCCCGAGACCTCGACGCCGCTCTTGTCCTCGAGCTCCTCGATCTTCATGGTCACGTTGTTCTCGGCCTCGTTGAACAGGCGCTCCTTGAGCTGACGGGCGCCAACGATATCGCCGTCGCGGCCGACGAGCGGGGAGGTCGAAGCCTCAAAGACGATGGACAGGGTCGGCGGGTCGATCTCGATGGGCTCGAGCTCGACGGGATTCTCGGGATCGGTGTAGACATCGCCGATATCGGTGCGGTCGATGCCCACAACGGCGGCAATGTCGCCGGCGCCGACTTCCTGGCACTCGGTACGGCCCAGGTAGTCGAAGGTAAAGAGTTGCTTGACGGTAGCGGTGGCGCTGGAGCCGTCGTTCTTGACGACCAAGATCTGGTCGCCCTGGTGGATGGTGCCGGAGTACACGCGGCCGATGCCGATACGGCCGACGAAGTTGGAGTGATCGATGGTCACGCACTGCATGGCCAGCGGAGCGGTCTCGTCAACCTCGGGTGCGGGCATGTCGTCGATGATCATGTCGAGCAGCGGGTACATGTCCATGTTGCCGTCCTCGGGATCATGACGGGCAAAGCCGTTGACGCCGCTGGCGTAGATGACATGCTCCATGGCAAACTCAAGCTGGTCGTCGGTAGCGCCCAGGTCGGCCATAAGGTCCAGGCAGTCGTTGTAGGCCTTCTCGGGGTTGGCACCCGGACGGTCGATCTTGTTGATGACGATCATGATCTTAAGGCCGGTGTCGATAGCGTGACGCAGCACGAAGCGGGTCTGGGGCATGGGGCCCTCAAAAGCGTCGACCAGCAGCAGGGCGCCGTCGGCCATACGCAGCACGCGCTCGACCTCACCGCCAAAGTCGGCGTGGCCCGGGGTGTCGATGACGTTGATCTTGACGTCCTTGTACTCGATAGAGATGTTCTTGGCGAGAATCGTAATGCCGCGCTCGCGCTCCTGGTCGTTAGAGTCCAGGACGCGGTCCTCGACCTGCTGGTTGGCACGGAAGGCGTCCGTGGCACGCAGGAGCTTGTCGACCATCGTCGTCTTGCCGTGGTCGACGTGGGCGATGATGGCGATGTTCCTCAGATTGTCTACGCGCATGTAGTTCCCCTATCTTCTATCCATATACAAACGGCACGCGTATGCGGCCCGCCCAGCGATACAACGCTCAGCGGGAATATTGAGCCTTTTACCGAAAACTCGTTTATTTTAGCGATTTTAGATAAGAGGGGTTTCCTCACCTGCAGGTTCAGGGTCGCTCCACATAAAACCATCGCCGGCACCCATGCCCTCATACAGCACGTATGCCGAAAAACCGCTCTCGAGCGTGGTTTCGAAGAAGCTCACGAGCAGAGCATCGTGATAGCCGCCGTCAATCTCGACGCAGCCGGTGTAGCCGATGGCATAGCGGGCGATACGGCCCAGGCCCTCGTCCTTAAGACCCATCTTGTGCTCGGAGATAAAGTTGGTGGCAGCCTCCAGGCATGCCTCCTCGCCATCTTCGTCGAGTGCGGCCAGATAACGGTTGGAAGCGGCGTCCTCGATCGCCACAACCACGCCCGGGTTCTCGCCCGCGGCCAGGTCGTCCAAGAAGGCGCCAATCAGATCGCACACCATGGCGTCGAGCTCGGCGGAGACGTTACCGGCATCCTGCATATCCTGTGCCATCTTTAGACCTTCCCATCGAATCCGGCGTCGTTACAGTTCTTGTGCCTCAGCAGCGATCTTGGCGGCAGCGTCGCGGGCGTGCATCATATCCACCGCACGCTTGTCGAGCACCTTGATCTGACTGGTCAGCATTACCGCGTCGACCACGCCCCAGATCACCAGGCCCGTAGAGATCGAAAACCCAAGCGCACCAACTGTACCACGAAGGCGCGAGCAGATTGCCGCGACAAGGGCGGAGATGACAACCATCTTGATAAACGAGCCGCGGCGCTCGCGAAGCGTACGGGCCTGTGTCACATAGGCGAGGCGGGCCGCCTCGGATGCTTCCGAGCGCATCTGGGCTTCACGCGCGATGGCGGCCGCCTCAGCCGACATGCCGCCGGCCATCAGCGAACGCTCCGCAACCTGGACGCCCCGCATTTAGAAGTCATCGGGGGAGAGTGTATGGACGAACTCGTCGAACTTCTCGAACTCCTGCTCGTCGTCGACTTCCTCGGCGTGGGTAGAAACAGTGCCCAGGCGATTCATGATGTCGTCCTCCACAAACATGGGAGCATTGCTGCGCACGGCAAGGGCAATGGCATCACTGGGACGGGCGTCGATCTTGCGCTCCTCGCCATCGGCCAGTACGACGATCGTCGCGTAGAACACCGGCGGCTCGGCGCGAACGATCTCGATGCGCTCGAGCTTGGCGCCCAGGGCGTCGACGGTGTCGAGCAGCAGGTCATGGGTAATCGGGCGCTCGGCGCGGCCGCTATCGATGCCGCGGCTGATGGCAGTAGCTTCAAACGAACCAGTCTGAATGGAAAGGGAACGCAGCGGCGCGGGCGAGTCCGATTTGCTGCTGCGCTCACGAAGTACGATAAGCGATGGCACGGGACCGGCGGCCATGACGATGGTCTCTATGTCGACACGAACCATGGAACACCTCCGGTACGTAGCGGTTAACACGCGGCAGCCCGCCGCATTGAATAGCTATACTACCCAAACTTTCGCACAGCACACAAAATCAAAGTAGTTAATTTGGGGCGGGGCTTTTTTGACTACTTTCAGTAGGTAAGAAAAAAGCCCCGAGGCAACGCCCCAGGGCTCTTCACAGTTTTGATGGTGGACCTGACAAGATTCGAACTTGTGACCTCCCGGTTATCAGCCGGACGCTCTAACCAACTGAGCTACAGGTCCATCATGGTGGAGGTTAGGGGGATCGAACCCCTGACCTCAGGCTTGCAAAGCCCGCGCTCTCCCAGCTGAGCTAAACCCCCACGGAGACAGTAATAAACACCCCAGCGGCGACTCGGCTCTCGCTGGGGTGTTTATTGCGAAAGAAAGTGGTGGACCTGACAAGATTCGAACTTGTGACCTCCCGGTTATCAGCCGGACGCTCTAACCAACTGAGCTACAGGTCCATCGCGCAAGGGATATATTAGACGAGTCGTTACGCGCGCGTCAACAACTTTTTTGAAAATCTTTGAGGGGGGTGGTCGCCGGG
>URUC01000104.1 GCA_900550965.1 uncultured Collinsella sp.
CCGCGGTGTTCTGTTTTATTCCATTTCGTCAAGGACGGAAAAGGCAGCAAGCTGCTCGGTATTATCCTCGTTATACTCAATCTCGCGCGAGTACGCCTTGCAGATGCAGATCTGCGCCCAGTGCGTGACCTCGCCCTTGGTGAGCCACTCGTACACATCGAGCAGCTGAATGACCGCCGTGCTCACGAGCGCCAGCTGCACCTTGTCCTGCACAGCGTCGTCCCCGAGCGCCTTCATAAAGTGCCGGTACAGGAAGTACGTCAGCAGGTTATCGTATTCATGGCGTTTGCCCTGATACGCCTGCAAAAACGCCTCTCTGCGGGCTAAAATCTCCGGCAGGCGCGCCTTTGCGCCGGTCAGCAGCGTGCGCCAGTCATCCTTGTTGATCTCAAAGCCGAGCAGCAGCTCAAGCAGGCTCGTGAGCGTGCTCTCCCGCCAGAACGCCTGCGACCACGAAACCGTGTCCCCGTCCGTCTCGTCTGTATCCTCGTCCTCCCCCTCGGGGAACGGGAACAGCAGGTCGTCGTACTGCTCCTGCTGCGCCTTTGCCGTGCGGTAGAGCCTGTCGGCCTTGTCATCGAACGGCGCGTCCTCGCACGCCAGCCGGAACAGCGCATCGCGCATGGAAAACAGCACGGCGCCGCTCAACCTTGAGCCGGTAGACATGGTCCCCTTCGTGCGCTCCATCGTCAACGCCCAGGAGCGCCTGTTTGTCGACCGCGATCTGCGCTTGCGCTTTGCAGACGAGACCCAAGGTCACGACGATGTCGTCGAGGCCGACCCCGATATGATCACGCAATGCGTCATCAACCTCATGAGCAACGCCATGCGCTACACCCCCGAGGGCGGTTGGGTTGTGGTGTCGGTGCTCAGCGACCGCAAACATGTCAGCATTGCCGTTTCGGATACCGGTATCGGTATTGCCAAGGACGATCTGTCGCGCATTTTCGGTCGTTTTTGGCGTGCCGATGCCAGCCGCGCTCGCGAAGCTGGCGGCCTGGGCGTTGGCCTCGCCGTGACCAAGCAGATCGTCGAGCGTCACCATGGCTATATATCCGTGGAGTCGGAGCTTGGAAAGGGTACGACTTTTACAATTCATCTGCCCCGCGAGCACACGGCGGACGCGGCATCTACTACAATGGAGCACTAGCTTTTCGCTATTCGGTGAAGGAGGGGCCGCGTCCCTGCCGCTCCGAGTTTGCGAAAACATGCGGGAAAGAACCCGCATTTCTGTCGTATTTAGGTAAGGAGTGACTCACGTGACAACGATGGAGCGTCGTCCGGATTCCCGTGGCAAGGTTCGTGATATCTACGATGCCGGTGAAAACCTGCTGATGGTCGCCACCGACCGCATTTCTGCGTTCGACTTCATTCTTCCCGACGAGATTCCGTTTAAGGGAGAGGTGCTCAATCGCATCTCGGCATTCTGGTTCGATAAGTTTGCCGACATCGTCCCCAACCATCTCGTTTCCATCGACCCGGCGGATTTCCCCGAGGAGTTTGCTGAGTATCGTGACTACCTCGCTGGCCGCGCCATGCTGGTTAAGAAAGCCCAGACGATTCCTATCGAGTGCATCGTCCGCGGCTATCTGACCGGTTCGGGCAAGAAGACCTATGACGAGAACGGCACCGTTTGCGGCATTCAGCTGCCTGAGGGCCTGACCGAGGCTTCCAAGCTTCCCGAGCCGCTGTTCACGCCGTCCACGAAGGCCGAGATCGGCGACCACGACGAGAACATTTCGTTCGAGCGTTGCTGCGAGATCGTGGGCGAGGACATCGCCACGCAGATTCGCGACCTTTCCCTCAAGATCTACAAGGCTGCCGCCGAGTATGCAGCGACCCGTGGCATCATCATTGCCGACACTAAGTTTGAGTTTGGTGTCATCGATGGCAAGGTCACGCTGATCGACGAGTGCCTCACGCCCGACTCCAGCCGTTTCTGGCCTGCCGCCAGCTACGAGGAGGGCAAGATTCAGCCCAGCTACGACAAACAATTCGTCCGCAATTGGCTCAAAGCCAACTGGGATATGACGGGGGAGACCCCGCACCTGCCCGCCGAGGTCATCGATGGCACGTCCGAGCGCTATCGCGAGGCCTTCCAGATCATCACGGGCTCCCAGTTCACAAGTATGAAGGAGAACGCATAAGTGAGTACCCGTAGCGCCACGAACAAGCGCACGCAATCCCACGAAGTTACCGGGGTTGCGCGCAAGTCCGCCGCATCTGCTAAGCCCGCCCGTCAGGCAGCGAGCTCTGTCCGCGTCGTGCCAGCTTCGTCTAAAGCTCGCCGCAAAGAGCTCGAGAAGGGCGAGAACCTCGAGGGCCTCTCTAAAGAGGAGAAGCGCGCCCGCAAGGCCAAACAGCGTGCTCGCGAGGATCGTATCTACACGGTGTCGAATATCCTTCTCAAGCAGGATGAGGACTACACCAAGCGCCGTCGTATCTGGTGGGCCGTGCTCGCCATCGGCATGGTACTCGTCGTGGCAATTTGGGCTTCGTTCTACTTCGCTCCCGGCGGCACGGTGTCCAGTCCCGTCCAGATGGTCGGCATTGTTTTGTCCTATGTCATAATTCTGGGTGACTTTATCTACGACTTCGTTCGTATTCGTCCCCTGCGTAATATGTACCGCACGCAGGCTGAGGGCATGTCCGAGAACAAGCTCAACGCTTTTATTGAGCGCGCGGCTGCCGAGGAGGACAAGAAGGCCTCCAAGAAGAAGTAGCGTTTGTATCTATACTTATCGCTAAGATATAAGGCGCGTCGTTTTTGCGGCGCGCCTTTTTACTGTTCTATAGATAGATGGAGTGGCACATGATTCGAGCTGCCCTGACGGTTGAAGAAGCTCTGGAGGGCATGAAGGCCCTGGAGCCCAAGATTAAAAACTATGCGCGCCTGGTCGTCCGCAAGGGCGTAAACGTCAAGCCCGGCCAGGAAGTCGTCGTTCAGTCTCCGGTCGAGTGCGCGCCGTTTGCGCGCGTGGTGGTCGCGGAGGCCTATGCTGCCGGCGCCGGCCACGTGACGGTCATTTGGGCCGATGATGCCGTGACGAGGCTCACGTACGAGCATGTCGATAAAAGCTATTTCGAGCAGACGCCCGAGTGGAAGCGCCTGCAGCTGGATTCCCTGGCCCAGGACGGTGCCTGCTTTATCTTTATCGAGGGTGCGGATCCTGCAGCTCTCAAGGGCGTCGATCCGGCCAAGCCGGCCGCGGCATCCAAGGCGAGGAATACGCAGTGCAAAGTTTTCCGCCGTGGACTGGATTACAACATCAATCCGTGGTGTATCGCCGGCGCTCCGGTCGTGGCTTGGGCGCGCGAGGTGTTCCCGGGAGACGCCGATGAGGTTGCAATCTATAAGCTGTGGAATGCGATTCTGCACACCGCCCGCGCCGATGGCCAGGACCCGGAGAGCGACTGGGAGCTTCATGACGCGGCGTTCGAAAAGAACTTGCGCTTCCTGAACGACAATCGTTTTGACCGGCTGCATTACACCGCGGCAAATGGAACCGATCTGACGATTGGCATGACGAAGGGTCACGAGTGGGCCGGCGGCAAGGGTAAGACGCCCGATGGACATCCCTTCTTCCCCAACATCCCCACCGAGGAGGTCTTCACCTCGCCTGATCGCATGCGCGCTGACGGAATCGTCTACTCGGCCATGCCGCTCATCCACCACGGTAACAAGGTCGACGATTTTTGGATTAAGTTCGAGGGCGGCCGTGTGGTGGACTACGACGCCCGCGTGGGCAAGGCGACGCTTGCGAGCATCATTGACACCGACGAAGGTGCCGCTCATCTGGGCGAGGTCGCGCTCATTTCCAAGAACACGCCGATCCGCGAAAGTAGCGTTCTGTTCTACGATACGCTCTATGACGAGAACGCCAGCTGCCACCTTGCGCTGGGTGTCGGCTTCCCCGAGTGCATCGAGGGCGGGTATGACATGTCCAAGGAGGAGCTCCTGGAGCATGGCGTTAACGTATCGAGCACGCATGTCGACTTTATGATCGGCACGGACGACATCGATATTACGGGCATTACGCCTGATGGACGTGAAGTTGTGATTTTCCAGAACGGCCAATGGAGTTGGGAATAGTCCCAGACCGTGGTACAATGCCACCCGCGGGCCGTTAGCTCAGCTGGCAGAGCAGGGGACTTTTAATCCCAAGGTCCAGGGTTCGAACCCCTGACGGCCCACCCAAAGATTGTTGGGACGGTCAACTTCGGTTGGCCGTCTTTTTTGTCGCCCTTTCATGGGTTCGAACCCGTCGGGGCGCGGAGCTGAGTAAACGCGTGAGCGTTTGCCAGCGCAGCGCGCAAGGCGCGAAAGCGCCGCAGCGGCCGCCTGCGGAGCAGGCTGAACCCCTGACGGCCCACCATAGAAAAGAAAAAGAAATGAAAACAGATAGATACGGAATTAGCGGCAGCACATTAAAGATAATAGCGGCCATCTCGATGGTTCTCGATCATGTAAGCAGGATCGTCCTGACCAATGGAATCATGACTCACGCATCGTACAATCAGATATCAGACGAACAGTGGGCGATTCTAAGCGAGGCTTCGGATGTGCTTCATGTTCTTGGCAGAATTGCATTTCCCTTATTTTGCTTTTTGATAGTTGAGGGATTTTTGCATACTCATGACATAAAGAAGTACCTGCGAAATATGCTTGTCTTCGCAATCATTGCGGAGCCCATATACGATTTCGTTCAAACCGGGCAGCTATTTGACCTTCGGCAACAGAATGTTATGTATGAGTTCCTGCTTTCCTTGGTCTTTTTGATTATTCTGGAAAAGATACAAAGTCTTTCAAAATGGAAGAGGCACATTGCAGAAATTGCTCTGATTGTTTTGACAGCACTGGCAGCTGAATACACCAAGCTAGATGGCGGTGTGTATGGCATTCTGCTTGTGGCTGCATTCTATTTATTCCACGACAGCAAGGCCAACATGTTCTTTGCTGCAGTATGCGCAGTGCTCCTTTCGTCATGTCATATAGTTGGCGGCGGATTCGAGTTTGCTACAGCTAATGTATTTAATCCTGATGTTGCTGCCGCGGTCGTTTCGTTGCTGCTTATCAATCTTTATAATGGCAAGCGAGGGCTGAAGCTGAAATATTTCTTCTACATTTTCTATCCGGCACATCTTGCTCCGCTTTATGGTGTCTCACTTATTGTTTTGAACTGTCTTAAAAACTCTCAAACAAGTCTCTGAAAACGGAAACAAATTGACTCTAAGACTGCTTGTGAATTTCCGGAAGACCTGAGAGATGCGAGGATAGGCAACGAGGGCTGCAGAGAGATGCTTCTCAGTTCTCTGGCGGATCGCACGTATCTGTATGAGGATCACTTCCACACACTCATTAATAACAGTGATAAACACGGCAGATCCTCAAAACATGAGGCTGTGGAGGTCGAACGATGCTTCGAAAGCATGAATGGCAGCGAGAAAATGAGTTCGGAAGCGCCCTCTGGATGATCCAGCATAGAATAGAAAGCGATCGGCTCCGGCTGGTCGCTTTTTTGTTGCCGCGCCACGGGTTCGAACCCGAACTTCTCTATATATAAGAACGCTTGGCGAACAAAACCTGCCTTTTACCGACGGGAAACAAATAGCTGATGCTTTTGGAGTAAAGTGGCGCTCCAGAGATGACCGATGCCTTAACACCTATAAACCAGCTGGTCATCGCCAATATCAGAAGCCAATGCTTCAGTTTTAACCTCAGTGATGCGACTGAGGGACCTATTCATTTGTGAACAAAATATGGAGTGCGCGATTCCCGCCCCCGGCGCCCCTCCGGTCTGGCAATATATCTCCTTGCCGCGCGGC
>URUC01000105.1 GCA_900550965.1 uncultured Collinsella sp.
AGACTTGCATACGATCACATTAAAGATTTTCGAAATATCTGTGCGCATGACGAACGTCTATTCTGCGCCAGGGTGTCTCCGTCTCACGATGTCAATCTAGTAGGGGTTTTAAGCGATCTTGAGCTAGTGCTGACTGAGGATGACTATAAGATGTTACGATGAAATATACTGCTTGATGCACTTAAGTTGAGCGACGAGCTCAGCAACGATGCCAGCGCAAAGGTGCTTTTCGCTATGGGTGTTAACGATTTATCGAGTGTGTTTCCTAGGGAAATATTGGGGTCGTAATCGACGCGAGCGATGAATTTACTCTACAAGTTGGATGCGCATGAGATTGCGCAGAGCGGGCGGGACGTTGCCCATTGGTGGCGTCCCGCCCGCGCTTCGTTGGCTATACGTGATGCGGCAGCTCCAGCATGAGGCCGTCTCGCGCTTCTTCGAGACTCGCCTGGCCTGCCTATGCGTTTTGCTAGGCGGGCCTTCTTATGCCGCGGGTGTGGATAGCCTTACCATTGTGGGGCAGACCTTCGACGAGCCGGGTGTCTCGGGCCCCGGCTGGGTGGCGCGCACGTTATTGCTGCTGGCGACGGATCGGTCGATGATTGTCGCTTCTTTGGTGTGTACGCCTCCGATGGCCAGTTTGCCATGGACGCCTCCTGGGTGTACGCGACCGGCGCCATAGCCGATGTTGTCTGCGAGAGTGACTCACTTACGTCCGCGCAGTTTGTGACGCCGGCGGGCGGGGCCTTTGGTACCGCCTGCGTGATGGACGCCAGCGGGGCCGTAGCGCTGCGTGTGGTAATTGAACCCGCGGGCGCCCTGCCGCCGGCGGGGAAGACCCAGCCCGGTACCGATGAACCTGCCGGTGGCAATCCCGCGGGGGATACAAAGCCCGGAAGCGAAGGAAAGCATAGCGACGAGAACAAGCCCAGCGAAGATTCCGCCCCCACGCCTGATTCGTCGCCCAAGTCGGACGCCAGGCCCGCGTCCGCGTCCATCAAGACGCCTGCGACCAAGACCACCAAAAAGACCAAGCCCACAACAACGCAAGCCGCCGCGCTCCCTAAGACCGGCCACGGCGACTGGGCGGTTGCGTGCCTTGCCTTCGTCTTCCTAGGTATGTTATTGCTCACCATAAAAGTTCGGGCTCTTCGCTGGGGGCCTTATGTGCCAATGTAGTTTCTACTGCCTCTTTCCCGCATTTCTCTGAGTCAATAATGCAGATTGCTTGAACTCGGCTTGGGGCTTGCCATGTATTTGAATTTGGCTAAACTTAACCTATAAGTTAACCACATTTGGTTTTATCTGAGGCGGAGGGGGTGGCCTTTGGTTAGTGACTATGAACTTGTCGAATATGCTGATCCCGAGGGACGACCTTTTTGGGAACTAACCACCTCCCCTGAGAACTCTCAATTTCAGAAGATGATGTCTGATCCTAAAACGAAGTTTACCGCCCGTAAAATGATCAATCAGATTTCAAAAGTCTATGACTACGGGCTAAAGGATGTCAGTGGAACGTCAAAGCTTCGATGTATCGAGCCTAAGATTGGACTATACGAACTCAAGGGTTTTGATGGGGTTAATCGAGAAATGGTCTACGCGATTTGCCAAGGCGTGGACAAGATTGTTTTGCTTTTTTGGTTTAAGGGCCATCAAGGCTCGGGAAATATTTCCAAAGAAATTAAACGCGCAAAACAGTTGGCCCCGATAGCAAAGCAGCTTTTGGAGTCATAGCGTCGGCTTTTTTGCCCGCTTACGAAACGGAGACTTGTAATGGTTAAGGTCGATTTATCAGACTTTTACGCGGAAACGGAAACGAGCGAAACCCGTGCCTATGAGCACGCACTAGATATTGAGTTTATTGTTCATCGCGAGATGCAGCGCTCGGGCTTGAGTAAAAGTGAGCTGGCAAAGCGTATGGGCGTGAGTCTTCAGTCGCTTTCGAAATTGTTGAATTCTCAGCCCAACATGACGCTGAAAACAATCGCAAAGTTTGAGCTTGCGTTGGGTATCAAAATCATTCCTCAGGTCATTTCCAGTTATTCGAATGAGGCGCCGTTTTCTTCGTCTAATAACTCTGTCCGAGAACAATGGTCTTCATTTAACAGCGACTGCTCGGCGAAACGATTGAACTTTGAGATGATTCCGGGAGGTTTGGCTGCATGAGCAAGGATTTCATTGCGCCTATTCAGGTTGTTCATTTGTTTGTTGTCGACTCAACTTTTCATATTGAGAATGAGCCATCCCAGAATATGGATTTAAAAGTTGACGTTAGCTATCAGGACGTCCATCTATTGAGGAACAAGGCGGGCGAGCGTGCAGACTTAAAGCTGTATGTGTGTGGCAGTCTGATTGATAGGGACGATGCAAAGGAAAAAATGCGCGCTGATGTGACGGTTGCTATTTCGGTGTCAACAAAAATGCCGTTCGACATTTCAGACGATGAAGCGCGCCGTTATCTTCTCTCTAATGCGATTTCCATGGCGTATGGTCACGCTAAGAGCTATCTGATGGTCGTTACTGGACTTTCGCCCATGGGGGCTTTGACGCTGCCGGCAATTCTTCCTTCGGAATTGGCAGCGGACAGCGATGCATCTTTCCAAAGTGAGTAAGTTGTTCTCGAGTTGGATTTTGCCTGCCGCTGTGTGCAAATGTAACGGGGTGCCGAATCGGTAGTCTGACTGATTCGGCATTTATATTTCGAAGTTTCTAGTTGAAGCCCTGCGATGCCCGTGCTGCGACAGCTAAATTGACCGTGACGTCCCGTCTTGCGACACGCATGTAGCTCCGCACGGGTATCATGGTGAAAGCGATTTCAACGACAGGGGTGCTCGTGGTAAAGATGAAAGATGTGGCCGAGCTGGCGGGCGTTTCGAGCGCCGCCGTCTCGCGCTACCTCAATGGTGGGTATATCTCGGCGGGCAAGGCCGAGCGCATTAAGCAGGCGATTGAGCTGACCGGATACGTGCGATCCAGCCAGGCTCGCGCGCTGCGAACCGGTTCCACCAAGCTCATCGGCGTCATCGTGCCTAAGATTAATTCCGAGTCGGTGAGCCGCATTACGGCGGGCATCGGGCAGGTGCTTGGCCGCCGCGGCTACCAGATGCTTCTTGCCAATACCGATAACGTCCCCGATCGCGAGCTCGAATACCTCGATTTATTCCAAAACCATCCGGTCGATGGCATTGTGCTGGTGGCAACTATGATTACCGGCGAGCATCGCCGGGCGATTGAGTCGTGCCGTGTGCCCATTGTGTTGATCGGCCAACATGTCGAGGGCGCGGCGTGCGTCTATCACGACGATTACGAGGCCGCTTTCGAGCTGGGTCAGGCACTCGCGAAGCGTGCTGAGGGCAAGATCGCCTACATCGGAGTTGCCGAGGAAGACCGTGCCGCCGGTTATGACCGTCGTCGTGGTTTTGAGGCCGGCTTGCGCGCCGCGGGCGTGGCACTTGATTCGAGCCTGATTTGCCAGGGGTCCTTTACGCTCGACTCGGGCTATCGCGCTGCACGCGAACTGCTCTCCGTCGATCCCGATGTTTCGCTTATCGCGTGCGCGACCGATACTATGGCGGCCGGCGCCCTGCGCGCTCTTGACGAGGTTCGCGGCATGGGCGAGGGTGTGCGTCGCGTGAGCGGTTTTGGCGACAACGCATTTTTGCGCGCGCTGACGGGCGGCATTCCCACCGTGCATTACGGCTACCTGACCAGTGGCGTCGAGGCGACTAATATGTTGCTCAATACGCTCGATGGCGTGGAGGGGGAGAGCGGTTTAAAGACGCTCAAGCTCGGCCATCAGCTGATGAATGTCTAGGCTTACGTGATCTACCGCGCGCTCAACATTTAGGCGTTCAGTCGCCTATCGGCGCTATACTGCAGCCGTTGCCCACGATGCGGGGAACACCCGCATCGTGGGTTTTTGTTTTGAAGGGACGGTACCGCATGGGCGTACAGCAGCTAGAAGAGGCCTGGGCTTTGAGGACCGGCGCGCGTGAAGCGCGGTTGCTCGCGGGCTCGCATGTGCCAGCAGCGCTGTCGCAGCTGGGGATTGTGCGTCCCGGTGACCGCTTGGTGGCCTTTGCGGACGACTTTGCCGATGCGTTTGCGTGCGGCTTTGATGGCTGCGATGTCGCGCTGGTGGGCTCGCCGTCCGCCGAGGCGTTTGCCGCTGCGTCCGAGGGCTTTGATGCTTCGTTTGATGCCGAGGGTCCGCACCTGTGGTGGTTTGTGAACTCCATCGGCGGGTTTGGTCTGCGTGTGCCCGATCTGCGCGCTCTGGGTCGGGCGGCGCGTGAGGCCCATGCGCTGCTGGTTGTAGACAACACCGTGGCGTCGGCTTTTGGCTGCGATTCGCTGCGGCTGGGTGCTGCGCTGTCGCTCGAGGCGCTCGATCGCGTGTGCGCCGGCAAGGCTCCGCGCAAGCTCGTTGCCGCTTCGGTGGCGCGTTCGCAGCTCAAGCGCCATCATGTGGATGCTGCTGCCGAGTGCGCGAATGCGTTGTTTGCGGGTTGCCGTGCTTTGTCACTCGACCTTTCTACCGAGGAGGCGGGTGTGCTGGAGCGGGGGCTGGACACGCTCGATGCCCGCATGCAGGAGCATTTCGACCGCGCCCGTGCGCTGGCCGAGTATCTGGCCGCCAACGAAATGGTGCGCAACGTGCGCTATCCCGGGCTGAGCTCGCATCCTGACCATGCTGTTGCAACGGGAATCCTGGAGCACGGATTTGGGCCAGCAGTTGAATTTGACCTTATTGAGCGTAGCGCGGGAGAGCTGTTCGATGCTTTGCCGGGGGAGTTTCGCACATCGCCCGCCGGCGGCGCAACGACGCGCCTCTCTGCTCCGCGAGGTAAGCAGGGGAGCACCATCCGCCTCTTCGCCGGCACCGACAACCCCCTGGTCGCGGCAGCCGCCCTAGACAACGCCCTCCGCAAGTAGCTAATTTGGGACGGGGCTTTTTTAGCTACCCAATGTCATTTTTTGCTATGAGTCAAGAATGCTCTGGATGGTAGCTAAAAAAGGCCCCGTCCCAAATTGGCTACTCTTTGATGCTGGCGATGAGGGCGTCGGCTTTGGTGGCAATGACTTGGTTTATGTCGGCCTGCAGCTCCTCGTAGACCGCTATGGCGCGCTCGCCGGCAGGCGTGAGCGTGGATCCGCGGGCGCCGTCGCGCTCGATGAGTTTGCATCCCAGCTGCCCTTCGGCTTCGTTCACAATGCGCCAAGCCTTGGAATAGGCCATGCCCATGCTTTTGGCGGCGCGGTTGAGCGAGTGCTCGCGGGCAATACCCTGCAGCAACAAGACGCAGCCGTGACCAAACACGCCCGGCAGATCTTTGTCGCACGCTTGAATGACCAACTTTGCCGTCGTCTTGTACTCCATGTGCCTTACGTCTCCCCGCTAAAGCGTTTGCTGGGCAAACGCAAAGCGTGCGTCAAACCCTCGTGTGCTCTTCTTAAATCATGCATTGTAGCAGTCAAAGTGCGTTAAGATACTTCCCCAGTATTGGGCGCCCAAGGTTGGGCTGGGTCCTACGAGGCCTGCAGCCGACCGGTCGCATGGAAAAAGGAGAAACATGGCTACGTTCTTTCCCGGTGAGTCCCACACGTTTTCGGAGTATCTGCTGGTCCCTGGCTACTCGTCCTCGCAGTGCATCCCCAACAACGTCTCTCTCAAGACGCCGCTAACCCGCTTTAAGCGCGGTGAGAAGCCGGCAATCACCCTGAACA
>URUC01000106.1 GCA_900550965.1 uncultured Collinsella sp.
TCCCAGCTATGGGGGCCTTTCATTTTTGGGCCCATCGCAGAGGGATTCGAACCCGAAAGGATGCGGAGCTGAGGAAACGCGAAGCGTTTTCCAGCGCAGCACGCGAGGGCCGTAGGCCCGAAGCGAGAGCGGACGGCGTCAGCCGCACGCGACATCCCTCATCGCCCACCACTGATTTGATAGGCTCCCAGCTATGGGGGCCTTTCATTTTTGGGCCCATCGCAGAGGGATTCGAACCCGCCAGCACGTCTGTCACAAAGGCCGTGGCCAGAAAATGGCAAAAATGAGTACTGCTACCTTGCTTACAACATGTCAGAAGATAATATTTGCTTAAGTTACGCAACATATGTCCATTATAAGGACTAGCAATTGGATCAAAATCGTACATTCATCGCCATTTCGACTAGCTATCTGGCCTTATTAGTCCAAAATTGCTGTTACCAAATCGGTAACAGTACTCATATTTGATGTTTTTTGACCAGCAGGTCTCCCCGCCTTAGCAAATCTAAGGCAAAACGGGCTCCAGACCGCTGAATCGTGCCGCATATGGCACGTCCACAGTCCGGAACCCGGTTCAAATTGAGTTATTGCGCCGCGTTAGCCCAAGACACCCGACAGAATCTCGATCAGGCTGTCCACGTCGGCTTCTTCGCAGACAAGTGGCGGCAGGAAACGCAGCGTATGCGCACCTGTAGCGTTGGTCACGGCACCGGCGGTCAGCGCGCGGGCAACAACATCATGCGCGTCGCCCGCGGCATCATCCAAATCACAGCCGAGCATCAAGCCGCGGCCACGTACCTCGGTCACGTGCGGCAGCTTGGCGAGCTTTGCCTCCATATAGGCACCCACCTTGGCAGCATGGTCGGCATAATCGCCGCGCACGAGCGCGGAGAGCGTCGCGGCGCACGCCGCGACGGCCAAGCAGCTACCGCCAAAGGTCGAGCCGTGGTCGCCCGGCTTAAACACGTCGGCAATCTCCTTCTTTGCCACGACGGCACCCATGGGCACGCCATCAGCAATGCCCTTGGCAAGGCTCATGATGTCGGGTTCCACGCCATAGGTTTGGAATGCAAACGGCTTGCCGGAGCGGAAGATGCCGCACTGGACCTCGTCGGCGATAAGCACGGCGCCCACTTCGTGTGCCAGGTCGCGCGCTGCCGCCATAAACTCCTCGGTCATGGGGTGCACACCACTCTCGCCCTGGATCGGCTCGAGCATCACGGCACAAATTTCGCTCCCCAGCTGCCTGAAGATCGCACGCAGTTCATCGATATCGTTGGGCGTGCAGGCCACAAAGCCACCCGGCAGCGGGCGGAAACTATCCTGCAGCCAATCCTGCATAGTGGCGGCAATGGTCTCGAGCGTACGGCCGTGGAAGCCGCCGCGCATGCACACGATAGTGTTGCCGCCGTTACCGGCACGCTTGGCGTACAGGCGCGCGAGCTTCATCGAGCCCTCGTTGGCCTCGGCGCCGGAGTTGGCAAAGAAGGTCTCCCAAACCTGCTCATCCGCAGCCGGGGCACCAAGAGCAGCTGCCGTGGTCTCATCGCCGGCGACAATGGCATCGGCAAGCACGCGCGCACCATCTACGTTGTCGTTAGCAAGCTTGGACAGCAGCGCCGCGACCTGTCCACGCTGCTCGATGTAGAAGTAATTGGAGACATGCATGAGCTTTTTGGTCTGTGCCTCGAGCGCCGAGAGCACAGCCGGGTCGCCATGACCTAGGCTGCACACGCCGATGCCGGCAAGAAAGTCGAGGTACTCACGACCATCGTCGCCGGTGAGCTTCATGCCGTGACCCTCGACAAACTCGACCGGAGAGCGGCCAAAGGTATGCATAACGTAATGGGATTCAAGCGATTGCTGAGCTGCAAGTGACATGGGATGCCTTTCGTTGAGCGCCGGACGGCGCAGGCCTATGGGTGCAGAAATGGGGCGGCTGAGGGTCAGTTAGACCGTCTGAAGCTTCTCGACCTCGTCGAGGTTCTCGGTCAGACGCGCAGCAAACGTCGAAAGCTGATGCGGATGCGTATCGAACTCGTAAGCCGTCTCGGTGGAATGGATCACGGTGCCGACGCCGGCATCGGTCAGCAGCTCCAGCAGCAGCGAATGCGGCGTGGTGCCGTTGATGATGTGAGCGCGAAATACGCCGCCGGCAAGCGCATCGACGGCCGCGTGCAGCTTGGGAATCATGCCCTTATCGACCTCGCCGCCGTAGAGCATTTCGTTAACCTCGTCGAGTGTTAGGTTGGAGATGAGTGAGTCTTTATCGCTAAAGTCCTTGTACAGGCCGTCGACGTCGGTCAAAAAGATCGCCTTGTGCGCGTGGAGCGCTGCCGCAACGGCACCGGCGGCGGTATCGGCGTTGATGTTGAAGAAACCGCCGTCCTCCCCCGCCGCGACGGTAGCGATGACGGGGATGTACTCGCTATCGAGTAAGCGCTCGATATAGTCGGTGTTGACGTGCGTCACTTTGCCCACGCGACCGAGCTCGGGGTCGAGCGGCTCGGCGATGAGCGTGCCGGCATCGCTGCCCGACACGCCCACGGCCAGGTTGCCGTGGTGGTTGATGGCAGCAACCAGCTCCTGGTTAACCTTGCCGCCCAGCACCTCGCGCACGATATCCATCGTCGCCGGCGTGGTCACGCGCTGGCCGTTCTTAAACTCGACGGGAATATCGTAATGGCTCAGCGCCTCGTTAATAGCCTTGCCGCCGCCGTGCACGATGACGGGGCGCATACCGATGATCTTGAGCAAAACGATGTCGCTCATCACGTCGCGGCGCAGCTGCTCATCAACCATGGCGGCTCCGCCATATTTGATAACAACCGTCTTGCCGGTCAGGTTCTTAATCCACGGCAGCGCTTCGAACAGCAGCTGCGCGGTTGCTTCGTTGGATTCGCTCGAACGACAATCGCGTGCGAATTTCATAATCTGCCTCGTCTTTCATATCGTTATCGCGCCGTGCTCCGCTGTCCGCAATCGCGGCAAGATGCGCAGCGTGCCCGGAATCTAGGAACGGTAGTCGCCGTTGATGGAGATGTACTCATGCGTGAGGTCGCAGGTCCACACGGTCGTTGCCGCGTCGCCTGCGCCCAGGTCGGCCGAGATCACGATCTCGGGCGCCTCGAAACGTCGTAGAGCCTCGTCCTCGTCAAAGGGAACAGTCAGACCGTCGCGACAGACAGGCATGCCCATCATGTCGATGGAAACGTCTTCCTGATTAAACTTCACGCCGCACTTGCCAAGCGCCATAGCAACGCGGCCCCAGTTGCAGTCGTGGCCGGCGATGCAGGTCTTAACGAGCGGCGAGTTGGCAACGGCACGGGCGGCGATATCGGCCTCCTCGTCGTTCACGGCGCCGGTAACGTTGACTGTAACAAGCTTGGATGCGCCCTCACCATCGGCGGCAATATTGCGCGCCAGGCTCTCGCACACCTCGTGCACGGCAAATGCCAACTCGTCAAAAGCATCGGAGCCCTCGACGATAGGCTCGGCATCTGCGGCAGCGGCACCGGAGGCAAGCATGATGCAGGTGTCGTTGGTCGAGGTGTCGGAATCGACCGTTACCTTGTTAAAGGTCTGCTTGACGGTCGAGAGCAGCAGGGCATGAAGTGCCGCCGGCTCGACGGGGGCATCGGTGGTGATAGCTGCGATCATGGTGGCCATGTTGGGCATGATCATACCCGAGCCCTTGCACATTCCGCCTACCGTATAGACATTGCTCGCATGACCCGCAGCCTCACTGACGTAGGACACGGCGTACTCCTTGGAGTGCGTGTCGGTCGTCATGATGGCGCGAGCGGCATCGGCGCCACCGTGGGCGGAGAGCGCCTCGTAGGCAGCAGGAATGGCGGTCTCAAACGTGTCGATCGGCAGAATCTGGCCAATCACACCCGTGGAGGCAATCAGAATCTGCTGAGGCTCGCAGCCGATGACCTGCGATGCGATGCTGCACGTCTCGCGCGCGCATGCAAGGCCGGTCTCACCCGTGGCGGCGTTGGCATTGCCAGAGTTGACCGAAATGCCGGCGATGATACCGTACCCCTTGTCGGTACCGCCCAGGTTGGCACGGCTCACCTGCACGGGCGCCGCGCAAAAGCGATTGGTGGTAAACACGCCAGCACCGGGACAGGGTTTATCGGGCACGACGAGCGCGTAATCCAGACGCTCGGGGTTCTTGCGGAACCCAGCGTGGATGCCTGCAGCCTTAAAACCAGCCGCAGCCGTAACGCCACCCTCGACGGCGCGAATCTTGATATCAAACAGCTCGGTATTCATCGTCTTTATGACTCCTTATGTCAAACAAAAAACGGACATCGGTTGGTGCGCCATGCCAGTCGTGATCATGAGACCAGCTTAAGAGTGGCGCCCCATTCGATGCCCGACTACCAAATCGTTAACAATCGAATGTGCTACACCGGGCACGCCACTGTGGGCAAGCCTCGTCGCTCGTCAAAGCCAAAGACGATATTGGCGCACTGGACTGCTTGGCCCGCAGCGCCCTTGCACAAATTGTCGATAGCACCCGTCGCCACCAGCACGCCCGCGCGCTTGTTGAGCGCGAGGCCAATCTGGGCAGCGTTGGTGCCGACGACCGAAGCCGTCTTGGGCTGCTGGCCGGCATCGAGCACGCGCACAAAGGTGCGACCGGCGTAGAACTGCTTGTAATGGTCGACAACGTCCTCAAGGGTCAAGGTATCGAGAGCCTGCGGCGTGAGCGGCAGCGTCACCGTGGAGAGCAGACCGCGCTTGAGCGGTGCCAGGTGCGGGGTAAAGACGACGCGATCGGTCAGGCCAAGGATTTGCTCAATCTCGGGCGTGTGGCGATGCTTGCCCACGCCGTAGGCCTCCAAGTTCTCGTCGGCGCTGCAAAAATGGGTGCGGGCGTTGCAGGACTTACCGGCGCCCGTCACGCCGCTAATGGCATCGACAATCACGGGGCCGTTCTCGGCCACCCAGCCCGCGCGCACGGCGGGCGCGGCGGCAAGGCTCGTTGCGGTGGGATAGCAACCGGCGCAGGCGACCAGCACGGATTTGCCGTCGGCATGGTCGGATGCGGCGGTCTCCAAGTCCTGGCAGAACAGCTCGGGCAGACCGAAGGCACGGGTCTTGAGCAGCTCGGGGCTCGTATGCTCGGCGGCATACCAAGCCTCAAAAACGGACGCGTCGTTCAGACGGTAGTCGGCCGAAAGATCAAAGCAGGAGACGCCCGATGCAAGCAGCGCGGGCACCTGTGCCATGGCAGCCGTGTGCGGCACGGCCAAAAAGACCGCGTCGCAGTTCTTGAGCTCAGGGGCATCATGCGTCGTAAAGACAAGATCGCTTACGCCGGTGAAGCTCGGGTGCACCGCAGACAACGGCTGGCCGGCATCGGCGTTGGACGTAATGGCAGCAAGTTCAAACTCGGGATGACCGAGGACGAGGCGAATGAGCTCGGCTCCGGCATATCCAGCCGCGCCGACGATTCCAACCTTCAAAGACATATCAGACTCCTTGTCTGCGATTTATGCACCGATGCGCATTTCGCAGCGGTCGTTATGAAGTGGGTTGAAACTTTAGCACCAAAAGATGCATTAATACGTAAATGGCTTGCATATTCATGCATTGAAACATTCCCGACACATTC
>URUC01000107.1 GCA_900550965.1 uncultured Collinsella sp.
GGCGTGACGACGCCCGGCCACATCTTGGCGAAGGTGTTCATGTTGAAGGGCATGTTGTACATGTTGCCGTGGAAGTTGGCTACCGGCGAGTTGACGTAGTTGTTGAACTCGGCGAAGCGGTTGACGTAGTCCCAGACATCCTTCATGGAGGTGTGGAAGATATGCGCGCCGTAGCGGTGGACCTGGATGCCCTCGACGTCCTCGGTGTAGATATTGCCGGCAATGTGATCGCGGCGATCGATGACCAGGACCGACTTGCCGGCGCGCTTGGCGGCATTGGCGAAGACGGCGCCCGAAAGGCCGGCACCGACGACAAGGTAATCGTACTGGGACATGGATATGCTCCTTTGTATGTCAATTGGACAGTTACTTTAGTTTAGGGACAAACGTTTCTGACTTATTTCCCCCAATGATTAGTGTAGCAGATGCTCTTTCAGCAGCTCCAACGCGTGGGCGTAGCCCTGCAAGCCCTCGCCGGTGATGGTGGCGAAGCAGGCTAGGCGTGCGTAGCTCACCTGGCGGAAGTCCTCGCGCGTCTCTACGGCGCTGATGTGCACCTCGACGGCAGGGATGGCGACGGCTTTGAGCGCATCGAGGATCGCCACGCTCGTATGTGTGTAGGCGGCCGGGTTGATGACGATGCCGTCGACCTTGCCGTAGGCCTCCTGGATCTTATCGACGATGCTGCCCTCGTGGTTGGACTGGAAGACTTCGACCTCGTCAAAACCCTGCGCGGCGCCTGCCTCCTGGCAGATCTGGACCAGGCGGTCGTAGTTGTCGCTGCCGTAGATGCCCGGCTCGCGAATGCCGAGCATGTTGAGGTTGGGACCGTTGATGACGAGTGCTTTCATGGTTGCTTCCTTTGCGGTTGGAAAACCACCACAAAGGTGCCTGTCCCCTTTGTGGTGGTTTTGGTTAGAGAGCGGGTGGGAGGGTGTCGAGGACGGCGCAAGCGGTGTTGGCGGCGCAGTCGCGTGAGTCGATTATGTAGTCGGCCCAGGCGCGGTAGCGCGGCATGCGCTGTTCAGCCAGCTTATCGATGCCGTCGCGCGCGGTGATGGGGCGGCCCTTGTGGGCGAGCTCGTCGAGCATACGGTTGAGCATCACGATTTGGCTATTCTGGTGCAGCAGCGGGTAGTTCTCGTCGCGTGTGACCACGCCGCCGCCGGTGGAGAGCACCAGGCCGCTGCGCTTGGAGATGTCGGCCAGCGTAGCCGTCTCCTGTTCGCGGAAGGCCGCCTCGCCGCGCTCGACGATAAAGTCGGCACAGGGCATGCCCAGACGCTCCTCGAGCGCGCGATCCAAGTCGATGTGCTCGCGGCCCGTGAGCTGGGCGATCTGCTCACCCACGCGGGTCTTGCCCGAACCCGGCATGCCGATCAGCGCGATGTTTTGTTCGCGGCGGGACAGACGCTCCGTTACGTCTAAGATGCGCTTGCGCGGGGTGACTTGGCCGGTATAGTGCTCGACGGCCTGTGCCGCTTGGGCCACGAGCATCAGCAGGCCACCGATGCAGGGGATGCCGCGGCGCTCGGTCTCGAGCATGAGTCCCGTGCGGGCGGGGTTGTAGACAATGTCGATAACGCCTTCGAGCGCATCGAGCCCTTCGAGCGTGCAAGGCGCGTCGGGGCAATGGGGGAACATGCCGGCGGGCGTGCAGTTGACGAGCAGTGCGGCGTCGGACTGCTGCGCGATATTGCCGTAGTTGACCTCGCTCGTGCGGCCCACGGGCACCACGGTGGCGCCAAGGTCGCCGAGCACCATGCTTGCCGTGGTGCCGGCACCACCGGTGGCGCCAAGCACGAGGACCTTCTTGCCGGCAACCTCTACGCCCAGCTCCTCGACCAGGCACTGAAAACCAAAGTAGTCGGTGTTGTCGCCGCGCAGGCGGCCGTCAGGCAGGCGCGTGATGGTGTTGACGTTGCCCATGCGCTCGGCGAGCGGGCTCAGCTCGTCCAGATACTCCATGACGGCGCGCTTGTAGGGGATGGTCACGTTGGTGCCCTCCCACTCGTCGCCCATCATAAAGGCCGCGAGGTCCTCGGGCTCGCGCTCAAATCGCACGTACTCGAGCCCAGCGAGCTCCTTGTAGATGGTCGGGGTGTAGCTGTGGCCCAGCTCACGGCCCAGCACGCCGTAGGGACGGGTTGCGGCGGTATCGGTCATCTAGAGCACCTCCGTGTAGCTGCCAAAGTAGGTGAAGCTCTCGCACACTTCGTCGATGGAATCGAGCAGGTCGTCGAGGGCCTTGCTGCCAAAGGGGCAGTCCAGATCAAAGTAGAACCTAAACTCAAAGTCGCGGCCGGGGATGGGACGGCTCTCGAGCTTGATGAGGTTGATGTTGAGCGCGTAGAAGCGCTCGAGCACGCGATAGAGGGCGCCCGGCTCGTTGGCCGTGGTGATCATGAGCGAGGTGCGATTAGCGCCGGGGTAGACGCGCGGCTCGCGGCTGATGACGACAAAGCGCGTGTAGTTGTTGTCCGAGTCCTGAATGTTGGGCTCCAGCACCTCCAGGCCATAGAGTGCCGCGCAGCTGCGCGATGCGATGGCGGCAACATCGGTGCGCTCGGAGCTGGCGACCATCTCGGCCGACATGGCGGTGTTGGGGTACTTGGTGGCGTGCAGGTCGTGGGACTCGATAAAGCCGGCACACTGGGCAATGGCTTGGCCGTGGCTGTAGACCTCGCGCACGTCGGCGAGCTTGGTGCCGGGTTTGACGAGCAAGTTGTGATCGATCTTGAGTCGTAGCGAGCGCACGATGTGGAAGTCGAACTGGGCGAGCAGGTCGTAGACGGCGTTGACTGAGCCGGCGGTGGAGTTCTCGATGGGCAGCACGCCAAACTCGCAGAAGCCGTCGCGCACGGCGCGCATGACGCCCTCGAAGGTCTCGAAGAACGCGATGTCGGGCACGTCGAAGAGTTTGCACGCGGCGATCTGGCTATAGGCACCTTCCACACCCTGGCAGGCGACGCTGGCCGTTTGGGGGAAGGGCGCATCGAAGGCTACGGCCGTGGCATGGGCTTTTTGCGACACCGTGATGCCCTTGAGCTCGTTGATGTAGCGCTGCTGCTCGGCCTTGCTCATGCTCATGAGGAGACGGAACAGGGTGATAGTCTGGGCTTCGTAGCGCTCGGGTGCGCGGCTGGCGAGGTTATTGAGCTTGGAGCGCTCGCGGGCGGGGTCGAAGACGGCCTTGCCCATCTCGATTTTTGACTTGGCGACTTCGGTGGCAATGTCCATGCGCTCGACAAAGCTGTTGAGGAGCGTGGTGTCGATGCTATCGATGGCCTGGCGGATGTCAGCAAGGTCCATGGAGGCCCCTTTCACGTGTCGGGGGATGTTGAGGGGTGGGTAGTTAGCGCTGGGCGGCGTCTTCGAGGAGGGCGTCCCAGATGGCAAGGGCGGCGGCTGCCTCGGCTACGGGGACAGCTCGGGGGACGATGCAGGGATCGTGGCGGCCGTGGACCGAGAGCTCGGCATTTTCCATAGCGTCCATGTCCACCGTCTGCTGCTCGCGGCCAATGGAGGGCGTCGGCTTTACGGCCATGCGCCACATGACGGGCGCGCCGGTCGAAATACCGCCCAGGATGCCGCCGGCGTTGTTGGACTCGACCTCGATCTCGCCGGTCTCGGCATCGATGCGATACGGATCATTGTTCTCGCTGCCGCGCATGGCGGCCACGGCAAAGCCCATGCCAAACTCCACGCCCTTTACGGCGGGAATGCCAAACGCGATTTGCGCGATGCGGTTCTCGATGCCGTCGAACATGGGGTCGCCGATGCCCGCGGGAAGCCCATAAATGCCGCACTCCACGATGCCGCCGATGCTGTCGAGTTCGTCACGCGCGGCTAGGATTTCCTCGTGCATGCGGCCGGCGGCGGCGGCGTCAATGCACGGCAGATCGTTCGTAAGGATCGCCTTGCGGTCGGCCTCGCGATAGACCATGTCGTCCATCGGCAGGTCGGAGATGCCGCCGATCTGCGCCACATGCGCCATCACTTTAATGCCGCGGGCCTCGAGTGCCTGCAGCGCAATGCCGCCGGCGATGCACAGGGGTGCCGTTAGGCGGCCGGAGAAGTGTCCGCCGCCGGCGACATCGTGCATGTTGTGATACTTCACGCGCGCAGGGAAGTCCGCATGTCCGGGGCGGGGCTTGCGGCGCAGTTCGGAGTAATCCTTGGAGCGCGTGTTGGTGTTCTCGATAATCGCGGCGATGGGCGCGCCGGTGGTATGTCCATCGACCACACCGGCGATGATGTGGGCGGCGTCGGCCTCGCGGCGTTTGGTCGCGGTCTCGTCGCGACCGGGGGCACGACGGTCAAGGAAGGCCTGCAGCTGCTCCTGGTCAACAGCGATGCCCGCCGGAATGCCATCGAGGGAGCAGCCGATGGCGGGGGAGTGCGACTGGCCGAAGATGCTTACGTGCAAGACGTTGCCAAAGGTCGAGGACATGCTATTCCTCCTCGAGTGTGACCTTGCCGCCCAGCAGGCGGTAGTGGTCGAAGAAATCGGGATAGGACTTGTTGACGGCCTCGGCGCCGTGGATCACGACCTCGCCGGTGGCGCGGCTCGCGGCGATAGCGGCCATCATGGCGATGCGATGGTCGTTGTGCGAATCGACCTCGCCGCCGGTGAAGGCATCGACACCCTTGATGATGAGGTCATCGCCGGCAATTCGTACCTGCGCGCCCAGCGCGGTGAGCTCGCGGGTGGTGGTGACCAGACGGTCGGATTCCTTGATGCGCAGACGGGCGCAATCGCGAATAAAGGTGCGGCCCTGTGCCAACGAGGCCACGGCCGAGATGACGGGCACCAGGTCCGGAATGTCGTGGGCACTCATCTCAAAGCCGGCGAGCTTGTCGGACTGCACGGTGGCGGCGTTGGTGGAGCGCACGATGCGGGCGCCAAAGCGCGAAAGCGCGGCAAGCACGTTACGGTCGCCCTGTGCGGAGCTTAGCGACACGCCCTCGACGGTGATGGGGTCGGTGCCGATGGCACCGGCGCACAGCCAAAAGGCGGCGTTGGACCAGTCGCCCTCGACGGCTACGCTGCCGGGCGTGCGGTACGAGCCACTGCTCACGCGGAAGTTCGTGACCTCGAGCTGGCCGTCCGTGGCCGGAATGCGCTCGACGTTGACCTCGACGCCAAAGGCCTTCATGGCCTGGATCGTCAGGTTGATGTAGGGGCGGCTTTCGATAAGGCCGCATACCTGCACGCAGGAGGGCTGGGCCAGCAGCGGGGCTGCCAGCAGCAGGCCGGAGATATACTGCGAGCTCACGTTGCCCGGAAGCACAAAAGTGCCCGGGCGCATGCGTCCGCTCGTCTTGAGCGGAAAACCGCCCAGACCCTGCAGGTCGCAGCCGGCGGCGATGATCTCGTCCGAGAGCGGGGAGAGTGGGCGGGCGCCCAAGCGTCCCTGACCCACAAAAGTTGCTTCTGCGCCCAGCGCGCAGGCGACGGGCAACATAAAGCGGAGCGTGGAGCCGCTTTCACCGCAGTCAAGCGTGCCGCCGG
>URUC01000108.1 GCA_900550965.1 uncultured Collinsella sp.
TTCACCCAGTCGGTCATCTTGCTCAGGGGGGACTCGCCGTCGTCGGTGGGCTCGTAGGAGTCCACCTCGGGGAGCAACAGGGGGAGCTGCTCCTCGGGCAGGGGCTGCCAGCCGCACTTCTCGCAGTACACCATGGGGATGGGCTCGCCCCAGTACCGCTGGCGGGAGAAGACCCAGTCGCGCAGCTTGTAGTTGACCTTGGCCGCGCCGATCCCCTTCTCCTCCAGCCACTGGATCATGGCGGGGATGGCGTCCTTCACGGTCTTGCCGTTGAGGAAGTCGGAGTTGACCAGGATGCCGGTGTCGTCCTTGGCGGTGAAGGCGGCCTGCTGCACGTCCTCACCACCGGAGACCACCTCGATGATCTCGCAGCCGAACTTCTTGGCGAACTCCCAGTCCCGGTCGTCGTGGGCGGGTACGGCCATGATGGCGCCGGTGCCGTAGGTGGAGAGCACGTAGTCGGAGATGAAGATGGGGATCTCCCTGCCGTTGACGGGGTTGACGCCCCGCACGCCGTCCAGGCGCACGCCGGTCTTCTCCTTGTTGAGCTCGGTGCGCTCCAGATCGGACTTGGAGGCGGCGGCCTTCTGGTAGGCGGTGACTTCGGCGGCGTTCTTCAGCGCGCCGGACTCCAGCCACTTGCGCACCAGCTCGTGCTCGGGGGAGAGCACCATATAGGTGGCGCCAAAGAGGGTGTCCGGCCGGGTGGTGTAGACCACGATGGCGTCGTCGGTGGTGGCCTGGAAGGTGACCTCCGCGCCGGTGGAGCGGCCGATCCAGTTCTTCTGCTGGGTCTTGACCCGCTCGATGAAGTCCAGCCCGTCCAGATCGTCGATGAGGCGCTGGGCGTACTCGGTGATCTTGAGCATCCACTGGCTCTTCTCCTTGCGGATAACGGGGGAGCCGCAGCGTTCGCACACGCCCTCCACTACCTCCTCGTTGGCCAGCACGCACTTGCAGGAGGTACACCAGTTCACCGGCATGGTGGTCTTGTAGGCCAGGCCGTGCTTATAGAGCTGGAGGAAGATCCACTGGGTCCACTTGTAGTAGCTTGGATCGGTGGTGTTGACCTCCCGGCTCCAGTCGAAGGAGTAGCCCAGCATCTGTAGCTGCCTGCGGAAATTCTCGATGTTGTCGTGGGTCACCTTGGCCGGATGGATGTGGTTCTTGATGGCGTAGTTCTCCGTGGGCAGGCCGAAGGCGTCATACCCCATGGGGAAGAGCACATTGTAGCCGTCCATGCGGCGCTTGCGGGCCACCACGTCCATGGCGGTGTAGGGCCGGGCGTGGCCCACATGCAGGCCCTGTCCGGAGGGATAGGGGAACTCCACCAGGGCGTAGAACTTGGGCTTGTCGCTGTGATTCCCGGTCTGATAGACTCCGGTTTCCTGCCATTTCTTCTGCCACTTCGGCTCAATGGCGGCAAAATCGTATTTCAAATCTCTCACGCTTTCTTTCGATCTGTCTCGTCCGCGACGGGCATATAATCTGTGATATTATAATCGAAAAGCGGCCGGTTTGCAAGGGGTGTGCTTGACTTTTCCCGCTTATCCAGATAAGATGGAGGCGACAAAGAAGGGAGCGTGTATGGACATGGGAAGCAGGCGCATGCAGATCGTCGGAATCGTCCTGGCCGTGCTGATGGCCGCCATGCTGGCGGGCACCCTGTGGGCGTACCGCCCGGTCTCGCTGGCGGAGGCGGCGGACGCCCGCACAGGGCTGGAGCCCAAGGTGGCGGTCGTGGTGCGCCTGGATGAGCTGGACGGGAATGGTACCTTCCATGAATATCAGGCATACGATCCCGCCCTGCTGGAGCAGATGGAGCTTCTGGTGGACACCGCCCGGCTCCGTCTGGTCCGGCGGAGCTCCACCGCCCCCCTGGACGGCATGTGCATGGTTCTCATCATCGGGGAGGATAACATCATCTGCTCCTTTGACTACAACCTGGATACCAACGCCATCTACATCGGGGACCGGATTTACGCGCTCCGCTCCACCGAGTCGGCGCCCCTCTCCGAGCTGGTTTCCGCCGTCTGCGGGGAGGTGTAGGCCGTGGGCGTGCAATGGAAGTATCTCTGGCCTGTGCTGGTGCTGGCCGCCGCACTGGCGCTCGGGCTGGGGGCCGCCTTCCGGTTTCTCCGCCCAGCCTCCCTGGGGGAGCGGATCGGCGTGGCGGAGGGCGCGTCCCTCCGGCTGGTAGTGGTGGAACGCAGCAACGGCGGCGGGCATGGCTCCCACGAGAGCAGCGAGCCTGCTCTGCTGGCGGAGCTGTCCTCCCTGCTGGCGGACACCCGGCTGCGCTATGATGGGCTCACCGATGGCGGCGTCCCCGTCTCCCCCGCCGCAACCACGTGCTGCGTCCAAGCCGGCATGGCTGCTTGTTCGGTCTGCGAGGCAGGCTCGTTCTGCGCAATCTGCTCATGCTGCATCAGCGACAACTCGCCGCACCCGGCAAAGCCCTCAACTTCATCGAGTTCATCCGCCAGATTCACGCCGTGCACGTATCCCATATCTACAGCCGGGGAATCGCCAGCATGCTGCGCCGGCCCTCCAGCGTCATCGTATACAAGGGGGTTCCGGGGGCGCCGACCATGCTCGGCTTCCGCTTTTCCATAATCATCAACACGCGGGCCTCTTGTAGCGCGAGGCGCCCCGGGTTCCCTATCAACAAAAGCATCGGGCTCAATCGTCATGCTCCGATCGGAATCAACCGCTCCCTCGCCCGCGCGCCCGTTGCCGCATATACTGTGTGCAGCGATGACCTCGGTCGCCCCCGCGCGAAACAGCCCCTCGATATCCGACGGATCGAGCGCTTCTATCAACACGACCACGCGACTCACGCGGCCTTCGGCCGTCAGGCGCGCAACAGTCTTGCGCACATCTTCGGTATCAAACAGAGACGCCGCGATGATGGCAGCCCCGCGGCGCGACGGAAACGCCCGCGCCATGGAAACCAGCCCGTCCAGGTCACCCACGCGAAGCACCTGTGCACCCACATCACGGCCCTCGACTTCCCGCTGCAACAGCCCGTAATCGCCGCACGCGCAGCACGCAAGCCAGATCGCCTTCATCACTCGTCGCCTCCGCTCTTTTTGCCGCGCGCCGTGGCGGGAATCGTCAAGCTGACCGTTCCCTTGCCCGAGGCTCCCAGCAGTTCCTTGACGTCTTCGGGGTCAGCCGCCAGCGTCACCCATTCGATCTTGCCCTCGCGCGTGGCACCGGAATCCTCACTGGTATCGATCACGTGCGCGCCGCACAGCCGATCGGTCACGCCGTCCTTTTGCACGTACACGTCCACGTAGCTGCCCACGCCCGTGGCACCGCCGACCGAGTGCTCGGCATCGACCGCCACCGAAACGGCAACCTTGCCCTTAGGCACCTCGAGCTTGCGGCTCTCGGCCTTGGTGTAGACATTGCAGATCACGGCGTTTTTGGGAATACGCGAAGTCGTCACGTCGCCGCGCACCTGGCGCAGCTCGGTCGCTGCGTCACGCGGCAGCAGGCTCGTCAGCCATTCCTGGGTTATGACATTGGTCTCATCGAGGGTCTCGCCCACATCGATATCGCGCGCCGCGACGCAAACCTCGACGCGATCGCCACCGTACTTGGCCAAGGTCTCAGCCTGGACCTGTTCGGCTTGCGAGCGGATCGACGAGCCGTAAACCATGCAGAGCAGAGCAGCGAGCACGCCCGCGACCAGACTGATGGCGATGCGCTTGCTCTTGTTCACGGCCGCTCCTCTCATGGCAGTGCCGGGCGAATGCCCGTACCACCATTGTCTGAGCGGCCAGAGTGCAAAGCGGCGCAATCGCAATCTTGGTTTTCGATGTCAAACCAATCGCTGACCAAAAGCTGACCAGCCCGTCAAGCTCGTGGCAAGGTTTTGGTCAGCACGTCAGCAAACTGTATGTTTCGAAGCTTTTCCGCAGCAAAAAAGCCGTCTCCCGAACAGTTGGGAGACGGCTGTCATAGGAAAAATCAATTACAGATGGACATCGGGATCGAGCATTTGAGCGCTCACGCGCATGGATGACGCCAGGTTTTGGAACGTTTCCAGACGCAGGCTATCGATCTGCCCGGCGTCCTCGGCCTCGCGAACGGCGCAGCCCGGCTCATGGACATGCGTGCAATCGCCAAACCGGCACGCGCGCGATGCCTCGACAATCTCGGGGAAAGCGCGCGCCAGACCCCGCTCGTGACCCACGAGCGGCAGGCTGCGCAGGCCCGGGGCATCGGCGATCACGCCGGCGTCGCCCGGCAGTGCCACCATCACGCGCGCGACGGTAGTGTGACGGCCCTGATCGTCGCGTTCGCGCACACCGCCGGTCGCCAACGTATCGTGGCCCAGCAGCGCATTGAGCAGCGTCGACTTGCCGGCACCCGACTCGCCCAGAATCATGGCGCAGCTCCCGGCGGGCACGCAGGCACGGACCTCGTCCAGGCCGCGGCCCTCGGCAGAGGACGTCACGATCACGCGCACGTCCGGACCCACCAGGCGGCGCACGCGGTCCAGATCGCGCTCGAGTTCCTCGGCATCGCAGCGGTCAGCTTTGGTGAGTACCACCACCGGTTCGGCATCGCAGTCGAGCGCCAACACCAGCGAGCGCGCCACGCGGTCGAGCAGCACCTCGCCGGCACCGAGCGCCTGCACGATTAGCACGCTATCCACGTTGGAGCAGAGCACCTGACGCTCCCCGCGGGCACGGCCGCGCCAACGCTCAAAGCTCGTACGGCGCGGCAGCACGCACTCAATCACGCCCATATCGTGCCCGGGAGCGCGGCGCACCGCCACACGATCGCCCACGGCAGGCAGCAGGACCTCGTCCTCGCCGCGTGACTTGGCAAACCCCACAGCATGCTCGGCACGAAACGTGTCATCGGCAGTCGCCACCAGTGGAAACCCGCGATCCAAGCGCACCACGGCGCCAAGCTGCATCTGCTCGGGCTCCTCGACATGCGCGCAGAAATCATCAAAGGCAGCCTGCTGGGCTTCATCGACCGGCAGGTCATCAAATGCCGGAACGTCCCGCAGCGCGTCAAGCCCCGGTACACTCGCCAGCAACTCCTCAGCAGATGCGGGAGCCTCGGTCGCGAGCTTCCGACGACGATCACGCTTAGCCCGCGCCCCCGTCGTCTTTTTCTTCGCTTTAGCCTTAGCCTTGCCCACAAGCGCCTCCCAGCACCATAAATCACAACTGAGCAGGTATTTTAAATCAAAAAGAGCTGGCCGGGC
>URUC01000109.1 GCA_900550965.1 uncultured Collinsella sp.
AGCAGGGGTCGTACACACGACCGTGGAAAGGCTGGAGGATTTCAACCAGCGTGCGCACGATACACGACGGCGTATAGAACTCGCCGGCGTTTTTGCCCTCCATTGATGCGAATTTCTGCAGGCAATATTCGTATGCGCGCCCTAACAGGTCTTTCTCACTCTCGTTATCGGTCATTTGTACGTTTGTGAATAAGTCAACGACGTCGCCCAAGCGCCGCTTGTCTAGTTCGGGGCGAGCGAAGTTTTTGGGCAGCACGTCTTTGAGCTTGTCGTTTTCGCGCTCGATGGCGCGCATGGCATTGTCAATGATCTGGCCAACTTCGGGCGTATGCGCCGCCTGTGAGATATTCACCCAACGTGCTTCTTCGGGAACGAAGAAGACATTCTGCTCCATGTAGCAGTCGCGATCCTCCTCGTCGCCGTAACCCTCTGCGACGAGCTCTAGATAGCGTTCGTCGAAACGGTCCGAGAGGTACTTCAGGAAAATGAGGCCTAATACGACGTTTTTGTACTCGGCAGCGTCCAAGTTGCCACGCAGCACATCTGCAGCGTTCCACAGTTGATCCTCAAAGCCAACGTCGGCCGTGTTCTTCTTGGTGTCCTTAGCCTTGCTTTTAGCCATGCTGTTTTAACTCCCTATGCTGCATTGTCGGCCCAGAGTTCGCACTGATCCATCACGGTGGCCAGTGCCGACTCCATGCCCTCTGGCGGATACTTATGATGTTTGAGCAGGCGCTTGATTGCAACACGCATGGCAGCACGAGCGCTTTGCTTCTTTTGCCAATCGACCGTGCGCATTTCGCGCATCTTCGCAGCGAGCTCTTGCGTGATAGCGACCAGCTCGTCATTTCTTTCGCGATAGTAGTCGGCGACTGCCTGCGGTTGTGTTAGCGCCTCGTAAAACGCAAACTCCTCTTCGCTAAGCCCAAGCTCCTTTGCCTTTTGGTTTTCGGAAAGCATCTCTTTCGCCATCTTGAGCATTTCTTCGAATACCTCAGCGTTTGTGAGCTGCCCGTTGAGATAGCCATTTACCATGCTTTGCATGAGTTCCGAGTACTTTTTTGCCTGCGTTATGCTCTTTCTGCGGTAGCCCTTAATCTGGTCGTCGATGAGTTTTTTCAACAGCTCGTAAGCCAGGTTCCTCTCTTTCATGCGCGAGAGGCTCGACAGGAACTTGGGATCAAAAATCGAAACCGTTTCGTCTTCCACCTTAAACAGGTCTATTACGCCGTCGGTGTGGACGATGTTCTGTTCGAGTAGCGCATTGATGCGCTCATTTACCTGCTTAAGGGTAAGTTTGCCTCCGTTTTTGCTGCGGGTGCCGCCCTGCTCGGTGAGCTGAAGGATGAGCTCTCGAACAACCTGGAAATAGCCAGCCTCGATGCGCTGCATGTCTGTTGCGCGACTTTTGGCGAGCCCATAGGCTTTGAGCATGACCCCTGCCTGCTCAACAAAGTCTCGGGTGGTATCTTCGTCGCCGGGTGCAAGGATATGATTTACTCCACCCGTTATGAGTTCGCTTCGATGTGCGGCGGACTCGGTGCTCATGAATTCCGAATAATCGTATCCGAACATTTTGTCGCGACAGACCGCTAGCTTTTCCAAAAACTTTGGATAGGCGGTTTTCCCGATATCCATGTCGCCGTATTTCTTTTGGTCGCGCTTGGTGTAGTCCTTCATGGCGCGTTTAAGGGCGTTAGCTATGCCTACGTAGTCAACAACCAGTCCGCCAACCTTGTCTTTATATACTCGGTTTACGCGTGCGATTGCCTGCATCAGGTTATATCCGCGCATGGGTTTATACACATACATAGTGGCAAGGCTCGGCACGTCAAAACCGGTGAGCCACATGTCTACGACGATTACGATTTTGAGCGGGTCGGCGTCATCCTTAAACCGCTTTGCCATCTCCTTAACATGGGCCTTATTGCCTACGACGTCGAACCACCACTCGGGGTCTTGATTGCCCATGGTCATGACAACGCCGAGCTTGCCCTCGTCCTTCCAAGAGGGTCGCAGCTCGCATATACGTTGATATATAGCCATGGCAGCGGGGCGCGAATACGCAACGATCATTGCCTTGCCGGTGAGTTCGTGTGCACGGTTGGTCTCATAGTGCTCTACGATGTCCTGACATAGGGCATCGATGACTTCGGGTGCACCTAGAACGGCGTCCAGATTTGCAAAGTTGCGCTTGCTTGCGTCAATGGTTTCGGCGTTAGCCTGCTCGGTGAGCTTTTCGTACTCATCATCAACTTTTGCAAGGATGCCCTGATCCAGTTTGAGTGCGACGACGCGGCTCTCGTAGAACACGGGTCGAGTTGCGTCGTCCTCTACTGCCTGAGTCATGTCATAGACGTCAATATAATCGCCGAAAACCTCGCGAGTCGATCGATCTTCGGCAGAAATAGGGGTACCGGTAAAGCCGATGAAAGTCGCATTCGGAAGGGCGCGGCGGATGAGCAACGCGGTGCCCGTGTGCTTCTTGCCGTCACGGTCGTATTTCTCCTCGAACCCGTACTGCCCGCGGTGCGCTTCATCCACCATCACGACGACGTTCTTGCGCTCGGAGAGGGCGATGGCCTCCTCCTCGAATTTCTGCATAGTGGTGAAAATGATGCCGTTGGCGCGGCGGCTCGAGATCTGCTGCGCAAGATCGGCGCGGCTCTGCGCCTGAACGGGCGTCTGGCGCAGGAAATCTGAGCATCTGGAGAACTGCGCGAACAGTTGCGAGTCGAGGTCGTTGCGGTCGGTAATCACCACGATGGTCGGGCTGTCGAGTTTCTCTTCGAGCAGATGGGCAAGGAAAACCATCGAAAGCGACTTGCCCGAGCCCTGCGTGTGCCAGAAGACGCCGCCCTTGCCGTCGCCGCCGATGGCCTCATGCACGCTTTCGAGCGCTTTGTTCACCGCGAAGTACTGATGGTATCCCGCGAGGATTTTCGCGTCCTCGGAGAACAGAATGAAGTTCTTCAGGATGTCGATGAGTCGCTCCTTGGGGAACATGCCGTCCAGAGGCGTCTTCCAATCGGCGTACTGGGTGGCCTCGTAGCTTCCATCGACGCTCTTCCACTCAACGAAGCGTGACTCGTTGGCGGTGATTGTGCCAACCTTGGTGTGAAGCATGTCGCTGGTGACGCAGAAGGCGTTGTACACGAAAAGCGATGGAATCTGTCGTTTGTAGTTTTGAATCTGTTGGTAGGCATCTTCGCTGTCAGCGTCGGCTCGAGCGGGTGACTTCAATTCAAAGAGAACGAGCGGAAGCCCGTTGACGAATACGATGACATCTGGACGTTTGTTGGTGCCACACTCGATGTAGGTCCACTGGTTAACAACGTGGAAGCAGTTCTTTTCGGGATTGTCGTAATCGACCAAGCGCACGATGTCCGTATGCTCTTCTTTGCCGTCAAACCAGCTTGTCTCCACGCCGTTCTGGAGCATGTCCATAAAGATGCTGTTCTTGGCGATGAGGTCGCTGCCCTCGATTTCCTTTAGTCTGGTTATTGAGGCATCAATCGCGCGTCGAGCGGGCCCAATGACGTCAGGCAGGAAGGCGTCGTCAAACGCGTCGGAGGAACGAGCGACATCAGGTCCATAGAGGTGCTCGTACCCCAGGCTCGTTTGCAAGTGGTCAATGATGCCTTGTTCGAAAGCATCCTCATTAAATGACGTTGAGGAGCTGTAGTCGACAGCAATCATGCGCACTCCCTACCTTATACTTCTTTGACGTTGGTGAGCCTGTCCACCATTGCATTCTAGCAGTTAATCTTGCATATATTGGTATATCTGACACCCGTTAGTTGCCATTTGACATAGCGGTTGACCGCGCCAGAATGACAATTGATGGCAAGGCTCTCTTACTTATTTAAATCGACTTCTATTTATGGGCGCTCGTGTTGTGACAGTTGCCCAAGCGCTTGCTTGAAGCTGTTGTTGGTGATCTTGAGATCGTTTCCCGCTTGCATTTTAATGAGTGTCGGGTAGTCGTCCGGATTGTTCTCGATGCGAGCGATGAAGCTTGAGGCTTCATCGGCGCCCGGGGTCTTGTGAGGCATGGGACCAGCAAGGATTGCGGCGTAGCCCATCGAGCCGCGTATTTTGCCGAAGTTGAAGTGCTTGAGTCGGGAGTATTCGAGTTGAAACTCGAATCGATCCGGATCGAACCCTTTCTTGCGGGCGATGCTGCGCAACTTATCGACGTTAACGACGCTGGCGCCCACAACGAGGATTTTACCCAGAAAGCGTTCCTCAGAGGGATCGTTTTCACTTATGAGAAGGTCGGACATTCCAAGGGATGCCAAAAGATCCTCAAGAGTGTCTTCGCGATTTGCCTTTGTTATGGCGGGTAGTAGTTCGAGGCCCATGCGCCCCATCATCGCGTCGCAAAGGTCGGAGAGCTCCTGAATGGTGAGATGCGCCAAAGCTAGCCCTCCTCATCGAAAAGGTCGGTAAGTTCTTGGCGAGCTCGAGATAGACGTAACTTTAACAACTTGATCTCGTCTGTCTTAGCGAGATAGGCATCGGCAATCGTCTTCTGACGATCGGCGTCCTCGAGGGGCACCTTAATGTTGCCGAGAGCTTTGATGGGCACGCTGGGTATGGTGGTGCCGACTGCTTCACGGGCAAGGAGCTCTTTTCCAGTGGGGCTCGAGAAAAACGCGGCGAGGTAGTAGGGGTCAATCTTTTCTCTGTTGACGCTCAATACGTACAGATTTCCATTCGCGATGATTTTCCGATCTTCAGGGACCTCGGCAACCGCGACCTTGAACGGTGCGCCGGATTTTGAGATAAGGACGTCGCCGTTGTGGATACGATACTTCTCAAGTTTCGTGTCGAGTGTGGAGAGGTTCGGAAGGTCGTCGTCGATAGACCCATCAGAGATATTGCCAAGGTTGAGATAGCTGAGTCCGGTGTCTTCGTCGCAGACAAGTGCATCGAGTTCT
>URUC01000110.1 GCA_900550965.1 uncultured Collinsella sp.
GGCTATGGCAATGCACAGGCTTGGTTGAGTATTTTGCAGCAGCTCGACTTGCTCGTGACGATTGATATTCGCTGGTCCGAGACGGCGCGTGCTTCTGATTTCGTACTGCCCGACGTGACGTATCTGGAGGCTGACCGCGGCGTGGGAACGGTGACAGGTGCCAACGATGCGCGCGTGTTCTACCGCAACGCCGTGCTGCCTGTGCAGCATGACGACACACGTCCCGGTCGGGAGATTTTTGCCGGTCTGGCGCAGGCGTGTGGCGTGGGCGAGTACTTCCAGTTTACGTCTGACGATCTGGCGGCTGCCCAGGTGGCGCCTTTTGGGATCGATCTGGACGAGTTCATGGAGCGCGGCTGGGCCGATACGGGCATGGCGCTGCCGACGCGCACGGGTGAGCCGGTGATTCCGCTTGCCGGCGGCAAGATTGCGCTGGCAAGCGACATATGGGAGCGAGCCGGCATGGGTCGTGTGCCCAACTGGATCGCTCCCATGGTGGAGCCCGGCCCGGGGATGTTTCGCCTCATTAGCGGCAACCGTCCCTTTGATTCGCATACTTCGCGCAGGCTCGCGGCCCAAGGTGCCGCTGAGGCTGGATCGGACCTGGATGCCGTGCAGATGAATGCCGATGCTGCTGCGCACATGGGCATCGCCGACGGCGAGGTCGTCGAGCTCGTGAGCGATATGGGCCGCGATCGCGTACGCGTGGAGACGACGCCGTATCTGCATCCTGCGTGCATCTTTACGTCGGCTGCTCCCGGTGGGCGTTCGTTTGGCACCGGCGCGGATGGCGCCCAAGCGCTCGGCGTTGGCCCGCTCGACCATACACCGTTGCGCTGGGACCCGTTGACGGGCGCCGCGCTCACCCAGGAAAACGCCGTTCGCGTGGAAAAGATTGTCGCGCGCGGGGATAATGACGAGTAATTGACTCAGCTGATGTATTCGACTGATCCACGTTTCTTTTGAAAGGCTGCACATGAGCGATGGCCAGAACATGTCCGATGAGGTACGCGTCCGCCTGCGCGCCATTCCTTCCGTCAACGAGCTGCTTGCCGAGTGGCCGGTGGTGAAGGCGGCGGGGGAGACCTGCGACGCGGTGGTGCATGCCGCCGTCACGGCCGAGCTCGACGAGGAGCGCGCCGCCATTCGCGCCGGTGCCGCTCCGCGTTCCAAGCGCGAGCTGGCATCGGCTATCGAGTGGCGTGCGCATCGCTCCGCACTGCCGAGCCTGCGTCCCGCCGTCAACGCCACAGGTGTGGTTATCCATACCAACCTGGGTCGCGCCCCGCTCGCGGAGTCGGCGGCAAAGGCCGTGGCCGAGGTTGCGCGCGGGTATAGCACGCTCGAGTACAGCGTGGACACCTGTTCGCGCGGGTCGCGCAAGGAGCATGCCGCGCAGCTGATCCGCTCACTCACCGGTGCCGAGGACGCGCTCGTGGTCAACAACAACGCCGCCGCTGTGCTGCTGGTGCTGGCGACCCATGCCGCAGGCAAGGAGGTCATCGTCAGCCGCGGCGAGCTTGTCGAGATCGGCGGCAGCTTCCGCATCCCCGATGTCATGGCGGCTTCGGGCGCCAAACTCGTCGAGGTCGGCGCCACCAACCGCACGCATTTGGGCGACTACGAGCGAGCCATCACGCCCGATACAGCGATGATCCTTAAGGTCCATCCTTCCAACTATCGCATCGAGGGTTTTCACGAGGAGGTGGGCTCTCGGGAGCTTGCCGCTCTGGCCCACAAGCATGGCCTGCTGTTCTACGAGGACCAGGGCTCGGGCGCGCTGTTGCCCGACGACATCTTGGTGCGCGGCGGCGAAGAAACCACGCCGGCTTCGGTTTCGGCAGGACTCGATCTGGTGTCGTGCTCGGGCGATAAGCTGCTCGGTGCCGCACAGGCGGGCATTATTATGGGCCGTCGCGATCTGGTCCAGGCCTGTGGGTCGCATCCGCTTATGCGCGCCCTGCGCCCGGGCAAGTTGGCGCTCACGGCGCTTGAGGCCACACTGCGCATCTACTTGGACGGGGCGGATGTGGCCCATCGCGAGGTGCCGGCGCTCAACATGCTCACGCTTCCGCAGGCTCATCTGGAGCGTCGCGCCCGTAAGCTGCGCGAGCTGATGGTGGCGGGTCTCGATAAGGCTGGCTGCCCGTGTGCCGTGCAGGTGGAAATCGTCGAGGAGTCTTCGACGCCCGGTGGCGGTTCGCTGCCTACCGTTGAGCTGCCGACGATGTGCGTGGCCGTGCGTCTTGTTGACGAGCGCCTGACGGTCGACGCGCTCAAGCGGTCGCTTGTCCAGGACTTCGACACGCCGGTCGTCACGCGAACCTCGCACGATCGCATTTTGTTTGACGTCCGTACGCTTGTGGGCGACCGCGATATCGAGACGGCGGCGTCGACGCTTGCCGCATGCGTTAAGAAGGCGATTGCTCGATGAGTGAGGTTCAGGCGCTGGTGGAGCGTCCCGTTATCGTTGGCACGGCGGGCCACGTCGACCACGGTAAGTCGGCGCTTATCGAGGCACTGACGGGTAAAAACCCCGACCGCCTGGAGGTTGAGCGTCGTCGCGGTATGACCGTTGAGCTTGGCTTTGGCGAGCTGGCGCTGCCGAGTGGCAAGATCGTCGGCCTGGTCGACGTGCCGGGCCACGCGCATTACCTGCGCGCCATGGTGCAGGGCGCCACGGGCATCGACGTTGCCGTGTTGGTGGTATCGGCCGTCGAAGGCGTGATGCCGCAGACCCGCGAGCACGTGCATGTGCTGGAGCTGCTGGGCGTCACACACATGGTGGTCGCGCTGACGATGTGCGACCTGGCCGACGCCGAGATGACCGAGCTTGCCGAGCTCGATGTCGATGACTTTTTGTCGGGTACCGTGTTTGCGGGCGCGCCGATTGTGCCCGTGTCGTCTAAGACGGGCGAGGGGATCGACGGGCTGCTTGCGGTGCTCGACGAGCAGGTTGCCGCTTGCTGGGATGCCTGCCGCGCCCGTGCCGAACGCACCGATGCCGCACCGCGTCTGCCCATCGACCGCTGCTTTACGATCAAGGGCGCCGGTACCGTGGTGACGGGAACGCTTCACGATGCGCCGGTTGCGGTGGGCGACGAGCTGATGGCCTTGCCGTCGCGTACGGTCTGTCGCGTGCGTGGGATTCAGGTGCATGGCGATACGCCGCGCGCGCTGCCTGGTCAGCGTGTGGCGCTCAACCTAGTTGGTGACGGTGTCGCGGCGCTTGACCGTGGCGAGATGCTGGGCGTGGCGGACCGCTTTGGCCAGACGTTGCGCTTTATGATGACGTTTACTTACCTGGGCCGCGAGGGCACCAAGCCGCGCGTGCTCGAGTCAGGCGCGCGTGTGCATGTGATGGCCGGCACGGCCGAGGTCGTCGGCCGCATCATGCTTTTGGAGGGCGAGGCCCCCATGGCGGTGGGCGAGACCCGTACCGTGCAGGTGCGCCTGGAGGAGCCGCTGCCGCTGCGTGCCGGAGACCGTGCCGTGGTGCTGTCGTATTCGCCCGTTATGCTCATCGGCGGCGGGCGCGTGCTGCTATCGCGCTGCCGTCGCTCGCGCGAGCTTTCTGCCGGCGAGTGCGCACTGTTTGCGGCGCTCGAGTCCGGCGATATCGCGGGCGGTGTGGGCGCTTGGCTGGCGCTGCAGACGCTGCCGGTTACGGCGGTTGATGTTGCCGAGGCTTTGGATCTTGGTGTCGGCGAGGTCGATGCCGCGCTGCGCGGGTTGGTGACGCAGGGCTCCGTTCGCAAGCTTGCCGTCGGCGATGCGGACCTCTATGCGGACGCCGTGGTGCTGGACGCCGGGATGGATGCACTGGCGGCGACCCTGTCAGCCATGCACGCGGCGGCTCCCAAGGAGACGGGCTTTACGCCCGGCGCTGTTGCCCATGCTGCGTGGCCTGCCGCTGATGAAGGCGTTGCCGCGGCTCTGATTGCCGAGGGCTGTTCGCGTGGCGTGTGCGCCGCCGAGGGCGCCGAGGTATTCGATCCACATTCGGCCGCCGCGGCGGCACGCGTGGTGCGAGAGGCTTGCGAGCGGATCGTCGCGCTGCTTGACGAGGCCGGCCTGGATGCACCGGCGCTTCCCGAGGTTGGCGAACAGCTGCAGCTCGGACGCGACACCATGACGCGTGCCCTGCGCGAGCTTTCGCTCAACCGTTCCATCGTGAAGGTCGAGCGCGACGTTGCCCTGTCCGCTGCCGCCGAGGCCCATGCGCGCGAGCTCGTTGCCGCCGCCATTGAGGCAGCCGGCGGCGCTGCCACCACGAGCGTGCTGCGCGAGGCGCTGGGTGTGTCGCGCAAACGCGCCATCAGCATCTTGGAGCACATGGATGCCGTGCGCTTTACGGTGCTCGACAAGGAGGCCGGCGGCCTGCGCTCCTTGCGCTAGATTGGCTGCTCGGTTTGGTAAAATACCGCCGCACTTGGGAACGGATGGGCTCCGGTGGGCTCCGCGGTCCTCAAAACCGTTGCGAGGCGTGCAAAACGTCTTGGATGTGTTCGATTCACATACGTTCCCGCCATACGCTACCAGCGCTTTTGTGCTCGCGGTCTTACTGCGTGCCGCAAAGGCGCTGTTTTGTTTTTGCACGAGTTTTTCGTAGCGCCGCCATTTCGGCGGCTGTATTTAGCTTCGTGCACCGGGTTTCGAGCATGCCGATGGAGGTGTTTTGCCGTATGACTACCGTAAGACGTGCCGATCTTTCTTGTGTCGTCCAGGCGGGCGGGCTGTCCTCGCGCATGGGCTGTGATAAGGCTCGCATGGCGTTTTGCGGCGAGCCGCTCATCGAACGCGTGCTGGGTCGGCTGGCGCCAGTTGCCGGCGAGTTGGTCGTGACGACGTCGCGTCCCAGCGAGCTTGCCTATCTTGAGAAGCGCGCGTTTGGCGGCCTGGTGCCGCGTGTAGTGGCGGACCTTGAAGGCTCGGCGGG
>URUC01000111.1 GCA_900550965.1 uncultured Collinsella sp.
GCGCATCCTCGACCCCGAGAGCAATATCCAGTTTGGCCTGGGCGGCGCGGGAACCTTCTCGGACGGCAAACTCAATACGGGAACCAAAAATCCCGCCCATCGCCTTATCCTCGAAACCTTCGTCGAGGCGGGCGCGCCCCGCGATATTCTGTGGGATGCCAAGCCGCACATTGGCTCCGACATCCTTCCCACGGTTGTCACCGCTATATCCCAGCGCATCGAGCAGCTCGGAGGTGTCGTCCGTTATCGAACGAAGCTCGTCGACATTCGCATCGACGCGTCTGGCGCCATCACCGGTATTGATGTCCAATCGTCCCAAGACGCCGCTTGCGAGCCAATCGAGACAAAGCACCTCATCCTCGCCTGCGGGCATTCTGCTCGCGATATTTTTGAGCTCCTTAAGGGCCACAACGTGGCCCTCGCACAAAAGACCTTTGCCATGGGCGTTCGCATCGAGCATCCGCAGCGCGACATCGACCGAGTCCAATACGGAGCCTCGGCGGGACATCCTGCCCTCGGAGCAGCCCCTTACAAGCTCGTCGCCCATCTTCCCAACGGCCGCAGCGTGTTCTCGTTTTGCATGTGCCCCGGCGGGCAGGTTGTCGCCGCCTCTTCCGAGCAGGGCCACCTGTGCGTCAACGGCGCCAGTCTCAATGCCCGCGGCGGATGCAACGCAAATGCCGCCCTGCTCGTTAACGTCACACCCGAGGACCTTCCCAACGATGACCCGCTCGCCGGCATCGAGCTCCAGCGTGCCTGCGAGGCGGCCGCCTATCGCCTGGGCGGTTCCAACTGGAACGCACCGGCACAGCTCGTCGGAGATTTCCTCGCAGGACGTGCCAGCAAGGCGCCCGGAAAGGTAAAGCCCACCTATCCGCTCGGTGTGACCTGGACGGCAATTGACGAAGCCCTGCCGCAGCATATCGTCGAGTCGCTCCGCCTGGGACTTCCCCTACTCGGAAAAAAGCTGCGCGGCTACGACCGCCCCGACGCCGTTCTTACCGGCGTGGAGACTCGTTCGAGCTCACCGGTCACTGTCACCCGAGACCGAACGTGCCATGCCGTGTCGACCCCGGGCCTCTATCCTTGTGGTGAGGGAGCTGGATATGCCGGCGGCATCATGAGCGCGGCCACCGACGGCATCCGTTGTGCCGAAGCCCTGATCGCAGACCTCTAACGCACGAATTCCAGCGCGCAAAAGACACAGGCCCCAAGCTCCACAGGGAACTCGGGGCCTGTTCACTATTTCTTAAACCGTGCACCCTGGCGTTTTCTGCCCGATGCGAACGTGGAACCCTTGCGGGCCTGCGAACGTAAGCGCTCAATCGTCTCGTCCTCAGACGCACCCTCGAGCATCGCTCGAATCTGAACGACGGCATCGCGCAGGCGCGCCGCCTCCTCAAAGTCCATGGCAGCAGAAGCGTTACGCATATCCTCTTCCATGGTTTCGACGATCCGCACGAGCTCGTCATGCGGCAGTTCTTCCAACTGCTCCGCAAGTGTCTGCTCGGGCGCCACCGTTTCCGGCACGCCACCCTCGCCCGACTCATCGGGCGTATAGAATGCGCCATGGCCAAGAGAGTCGCCCTTCGAACGTCCCTTGGAACCCACGGTTTTTTCGGCCTCGGCAATAAAACTTGAGATGTCGTTGATGGCCTTGCGCACCGTCTTGGGCACAATGCCATGCTCTTCGTTATATGCCATCTGAATCTCGCGACGGCGCTGCGTCTCCTCGATGGCCTCTTTCATCGAATCGGTCATAACGTCTGCATACATGATGACTTCGCCATCGGCGTTACGGGCCGCGCGGCCAATCGTCTGAATCAGCGAACGGCGGTTGCGCAAGAAGCCTTCCTTATCGGCATCGAGAATTGCCACCAGTGAGACCTCGGGGAGATCCAAGCCCTCGCGAAGCAGGTTGATACCAACGAGAACATCGATCTTTCCCTCGCGCAGCGTTCGCAGGATCTCGACACGGTCCATCGTCGCTGTATCGGAGTGCATGTAATTGACCTTAATGCCGGCATCAAGCAGATGGTCGGTCAGGTCCTCGGCCATGCGCTTGGTGAGCGTGGTCACCAGTACGCGCTCCTTGCGCACCACGCGCTCGCGAATCTCGTCCTCAAGATCGTCAATCTGCCCACGAACCGGACGCACATCAATCTTGGGGTCGAGCAGACCGGTCGGACGAATAATCTGCTCAACGTCGTTTTGGCTCACCCGCAGCTCATAGTCGCCCGGCGTGGCCGAAACATAGATGAACTGGGGAATCCTCGCCTCAAACTCATCGAAACGAAGTGGGCGGTTATCGAGCGCCGAGGGCAGACGAAAACCGTGTTCCACCAGCGTCACCTTACGCGAGCGGTCACCTTCGTGCATGCCGCGAATCTGCGGCACCGTCACATGGCTCTCATCGATGATGCAGAGCATATCCTTGGGAAAGTAATCGATCAGGGTAAACGGCGGCTCACCCGGCTTGCGACCGTCCAGATGACGCGAGTAGTTCTCGATACCGTTACAAAAACCCATGGTCTCGAGCATCTCAAGATCATAATCGGTGCGCTGCTGCAGACGCTGCGCCTCGAGCAACTTATCAGTCGCCTTGAGCTCGGCCACACGCTTCTCGCACTCTTCACTGATTGATTTCAGAGCCGCCTTGACCTTCGGCTTCTCGGTCACGTAGTGCGATGCCGGCCATACGGGGATGGCCTCGTACTCACGAAGCATCTCACCGGTAACCTCATCGATCTCGGCAATAAGCTCAACCTCGTCGCCAAAGAACTCAAACCGCAACGGATGCTCGGCATAAGGCGGATACACGTCGACAACATCGCCGCGCACGCGGAACGTGCCGCGTGCCAGGTCATAGTCATTGCGATCATATTGAATGTCAATAAGTGCATGGATAAAGTCATCACGCTCGAGCGGCACCTTCTTGTCGACGTTTGGAGCCAGACCCGCATAGTCCTCAGGAGAGCCAATGCCATAGATACACGAGACCGATGCGACAACGATCACATCGCGTCGAGAGAGCAGCGATGCGGTCGCCTGATGTCGCAGCATCTCGACCTCTTCGTTAATCGAGGAGTCTTTCTCGATATATGTATCGCTTTGCGGCACATACGCCTCGGGCTGATAGTAGTCGTAGTACGAGACAAAGTAGACCACAGCGTTGTTGGGAAAGAACTCTTTGAGCTCGCTCGCAAGCTGAGCGGCGAGCGTTTTATTGGGAGCCATGACCAGCGTCGGCTTCCCCAGGGCCTCAATAGTCTTAGCCATCGTGAAGGTCTTGCCCGAACCAGTCACGCCCAGCAAAACCTGATAGCGATCTCCGTCCCTCACACCCTGCACAAGCGACTCAATGGCCTTAGGCTGAGAACCTGCAGGCTCATAGGGAGACACGACCTCAAACGGCACCTCAGCGCCCTCAACGCCAAAGCGCTTAAGTTCACCACCAACGCGTTCTACTTCAAATTCCGCCATGGATACTCCTAACTCATACATCTGCAGTATACGCAGGAGGTGGGCTTAGTCCTATACGAACCGATCGGGATAGAGCGTCTTATAGCGAACCCAGGCATTATTGACGCGAATCAGATAAGCCTGCGTCTCGGGGAAGGTAATCGCATTGTGAAGCGAGGTGCTCTGCTGCGCCCAACCATCCACATTGCCCATGCCGGCGTTATATGCGGCAATAGCGCTATCCGTCGACCCGTTGAAATACGTTAAGAGATACGAGAGGTACGCGCAGCCAAACTCGATGTTCGTAGCGGGATCGTTAAGGTTGTCGGCTGAATACTCGCTACCATCGACAAGACCTTTGGCAATCATATCCTGGGCAGTCTCGGGCATCAGCTGCATTAATCCCCGAGCGCCTTGATTCGACTCGGCCTCAGGATCCCAATTCGATTCCGACTTTATGACAGCACACACCAGATACGGATCCAGATTATGCGAAATACTAGATTGCTTTACATACGCCTCGTAGTCAATGGGATACAGCGGCTTAAAGAAAACCGCAGGAGCACACGAGTAAACGAATGAGATAAGGCCGAAGGCAAAAACGGCAGCCAGCGGTATAAGGCGATACCACGCAAAGAAACGTGTCTTAGGCATCGGCATCCTCCTGATTCGCAGTGTCTATAAACCCATGGCATGCAAGCCATGAGTCAAGCTGCTCAAAGAGCGAATTATCGCCTGCGGCATTATCAATCACCGTTGTAGCGAGATTGCACAGCGCAGACTCATCGGGCTGGCAAGCAGAACGGGCATCGAAATCAGATGGCTCCATGCCACGCTGAATAGCACGCTCGCGACGAACTGACAAAGGGGCGCTGATGACCAGAATTTCATCAGCCAAGCCAAATGCATCCTCAAAACCAGTCGGAGCAGAAACCTCGACAACCGCAAAGGGATAACGGGGAGATGAAACCGTACAACAAACCGGATCGAGAATCCTAAGCGAAAGCTGTTCAATGAGAACGGGGTGCACAATGCCATTGAGCCGTGCGACCGAATCAGGAGAAGCGAAAGCACGAGAAGCGAGGATGCTGCGGCGAATGCCACCATCCTCATCCAAAATGTCCCAACCGAATTCATCCGCGAGAGCATTGACGATATCAGAGCCCGGGACATACAGCGATTTTGCAAGCTCATCCAGATCGATAAGCATAGCGCCACGAGATTCGAAATAGCGGCAGGCAGTCGACTTACCCGAAGCAATATTGCCCAAGACAAATACGGTAAACATCAAGTCCTCCCTAACGCCAATGGGAGTTATTATCGCGCAAATACAAAAGAAGGACTCAAAATACAGCCAAACAGTAAGACAAGCTAAAAGAAGGCGAGTTCTTGTATTACAGCTCTTTATAAAGCGCAAAGAAGGGGGAGGCCGCGAGGCCTCCCCCTTCTTCAGTTTCGATGACGGCTCGGTGCC
>URUC01000112.1 GCA_900550965.1 uncultured Collinsella sp.
CGGCGCGCCGAGCATGGTATCGCAGGCTTCTTCGATGCGCTGCTGCATCGCGGTAGCCAGAGATGCCACGTCCTTATCGTCAAGCGCGATAGCCTCGACCTTAAAACGGACGTGCGAATCGTCGGGGCCTTGGACGCGAGCCTCGACATGCTCGACCATCACGCGGTCGTCGCGCCCGGCAGCAACCCTGGCGCACGAAGAAAGCGCCGCAAGGGTAACCTCGATATTGCGCTCCCCCGCCGGATGCACGCAGGACGGCTCGCGACGGGCGAACATCAGGCGGAAAAAGCTCAGCAGTACGCCGATCGCCACGACGCCGGCGCACGCCGTCACGACGATGCGCGGCATGGGGTCGCGCATCAGCAGCATAAAGCGATACGTATACGGCCCCCAAAACTGGCAGACAAGCGTACCCAGCGCCACGATGGTGGCGGCAAGATACACGATCGCTAGGGCTCGTTTGAGTACGCGCACGCGGCGCTCCCTTCAAATCTCGGCTCTCGAAATGCAAAACGGTTCGCATCATTATAAAAGAGCCGGGTCCGGTGCTCTACGCACGCGGATCCGGCTCATCTATTCCACGAGGCTTGCATGCTCGCTTCATTATGCCCAGATATGCACGGCTCAATCCGTGCTGGCGCTACTCCTCCTCGAGGGCAGCGATGACCTCGTCGGTCATGTCCATGGTGCTGTAGACGTCCTGGACGTCGTCGAGCTCCTCAAGACGGTCGATGAGGCGCTGGACCTTCTTGGCGTCGGCGCCGGAAACCTCGGTCGGGGTGGTCGGGACCATGGTGGTCTCGGAGCCCTTGACCTGGACACCCTGCTCCTCGAGCGCCTTGGAGACAGCCATGACCTCGTTGGCAGCAGTCCAGACGATCCACTCCTCGCCGGCATCCTCGTAGTCCTCGCCACCGGCCTCGGCGATAGCCATCATGAACTCATCCTCGTCACCGGCAGCACCATTGGCGATCATGGTCTCCTTCTTGGCGTTCTCATCCAGGATCTCCTTGGCGACGACGATCTGGCCCTTGCGCTCAAACTGGAAGGCGACGGAGCCGGAGGTGCCCAGGTTGCCACCAGCGTGGGAGAAGGCGGAACGGACATCAGCGGCGGTACGGTTGCGGTTGTCGGTCAGGCAGTCGACGTAGACGGCGACACCGGCGGGACCGTAGCCCTCGTACACGATGTTCTCGTAGACGGCGGCGTCAGCACCCGAACCAAAAGCCTTGTCGATAGCGGACTTGATCTTGTCCTTAGGCATGGACTGAGCCTTGGCCTTGGCAACGGCAGCGGCGAGGCTGGCGTTGTTCTCGGGCAGCGGGTCACCGCCGAGACGGGCAGCAACAGTGATGTTGCGGCTGAGCTTGGAGAAGAGGGCGGAACGCTTGGCGTCCTGCGCGCCCTTACGATGCTTGGTTGTGGCCCACTTAGAGTGTCCGGACATACGTGTCTCCTATCGGTTTCGACCTAAAGCCCAGCGCAGATGCTCGGGCAATATAAACAAACGCCGTTATGATATACCTACTAGCCTGCGAGATAAACCCCAAAATGAAGGCGTCGTGATGATGTCCCCTTTGGTGCAAAGAAACCTGACCCCAATGCACCAAGTTAGGACCAGAGGAAGTCGCTGCGGGTGACGGTGGCGCCGATGGCGAAGGGCATGCAGGCGATGACCGGATACAGGTAGCGCATGTAGGTCGAGCCGTTGCACGGACCAATCAGGCACACGGCGAGCACGCCCAACAGCGGCACCCAGATCGCCAGCGCACGCCATGAATGACGTCGCAGCAGGTAGACCACCACGGCAATCATGATCCACACATAGGTGGCCGAGCTCATGGTGAGCGAAATAAACGGGATGCGCTGCACCGCCACACGGTACAGATTGATCAGGTGGTCACACCAGCGCACCACGTTGCTGTCAACCGGATGGAAGTCGAAGTACTTGAGGTTGTCGGGACGCGCCATGATCTCGGCACTACGCGCCGTGCTGTAGACCCAGGCATCGCGGGCACTCGGATAAAAGTAGCCGTAATAGTTATTGATGAGCGCCGAGATATAGCACTCGGGATCCTTTTTGAACATCTGCGCCCAGACCTCAAAATAGGCCTTGATGTCCTCCTGCGAGGCGTACTCGTTAAAGCAGTTCTTGACGGCATCGGACTTGTCAGGGTTGTAGCGGCGGCCCAGGTTCTCGTACTTGAGCACGCGATCGATCACGACGCGCTCCTCGTCGGTCACCAAACCGTCGCAGGGCGCCTCCACGATGGTGCCGTCCTCCTTTACCGTGGGGTTGACACCCGAGTTGAGGCCATCGTGCTTTTGAACGAAACGAGCCGTCTGCTGGAACGGAATCGAGAGAATTTCGCGCTTGGAGCCGGGCGTGATGTCGTGCGCCGGCATAAAGACCTTGGTGAAGTACATATTAGAGGCAAGGCAGAGCGCGAGCACCGCGAGGACGCCAACCCAGCGGAATCGCGGCGTGACGCATGAGACCGCGGTGCCCGTCTGCTTAGCCGCACGACGAGCGACATGTACATCCCATGCGCAAAACGCCGCCGCGATCATACACGCCGCCAGCGGAAACACCAGGCCTCCATTGCGCAAAAACGTGGAACCCATGGCAGCAAGCGCAAACAACAGCCGGTCATGGCGCGCAAAGAGCACGGGGGCCTTCTCGCCCGCACGCTCGGCATTGGCATCGCGACGGGGCAGGCCGCAGGCCACGAGCTTCACGGTCTGCACCAACAGCACCAAAAACGCGTCGGCAAAGAGCACGTCTTTGGTGAGCAGGGCCGCGTAGTTAGAGAACATGGGCATAAACACAAAGAACAGCAAGATCACGCCGCGGACCGGCAGGCTCACGCCCAGTTTGCGCAGCGACGAGACGGAATAGGCCATGCAGGCGGCCGTAATGACGAACTGAGCGCAGGTGTAGATGGCAAGCCCCGCATTGGCGCTGTTAAAGACCGAAAGCCCCAGTTGAACGCACGAGCCGATAATGGCCGTGTGCACGACCGGGTGATGCCCGTTGAGCAGGACATTGGGGTTGAGTAGGCGCAGGTAGTCGCTCGTGCCGTTGGGATAGTTGAACCACTGGCGAATCTGCGCACCCGTATCTCCCATAAAAAGGCCGGGCAGCGAAGCGATGAGCGTGGGCGCCCAGGCGATCATAAGCACCAGGAAGGGCCCGGCAAAGGGATGGGCCGAGAGCACGGCGTGAGCCACACGCCATACGCGGCCAAAGTGCGCTTCGGAAAACGGAATGCGCCGAGAGCTCAGCCAATCTAGACACTCAAAAGCCAGGTAGAAGGCAACGATCGCCAAGAGCATCCAGCCCGCGCCGCCAATCCAGGCACAGATGATGCGGGCCTTGTCGCCAAGAACAATCTCGGCCGAGTCGGTGAGGTCGTAGCTGCGGCCGAACACCATGCAGATGGCGAAAAACAGCGACGGCAGAATGATCGACGGGCGCCAGGTGTCGCCACGGCCAAAGAATACGTAGCGAAACGGCAGCGTGAGCAGGCAGGCAAGCGCAAGCAGCATGACCGCGTCGGTATGGCCGGCAAACGAGAGGAGCACCTCGTAGCACACGTACAGCATGCCCGAGGCTTTGGGGTCAATCGCCAAGACTGCGTTGCTCGAGACCGGCGCGGGATCGATGGAAAACGCCGTGGTCGCCAACAGCGCGAGCAGAAATGCGATGAGCGTCTGCTTGGCGGGGTAGCGCTTAAACCAGACGATGCGGGCAGCGTCGCGCGCAGCCGTTGTGGAGAGGTCGGAATCCTTCACAGTCCAAAGAGCCTTTCTAGAAACCTGCCAAAAAGGGACAGGTTTATTTTGGCAGGTTTTATCTGGGAAAACGTTACGGTTCTGTCATCGTTGCCCAGCAAACCACCACAAAGGTGCCTGTCCCCTTTGTGGTGGTTTTGGTGATTAGGCGTCCAGGTAGATGCGCTGGGGACGGTTGCGGTGTCGGGCGAAGATGATGAGCGCCAGGCCGGCGATTACGAGCGGCAAACTCAGCAGCTGGCCCATAGTGATAACGCCTCCCAGCAGATAGCCCAGCTGCGCATCGGGCACGCGCACGAACTCAACGAGAAAGCGGACGATGCCGTACCCCATCACGAACACGCCCATAAACGTGCCCTGGGGCAGCAGCGGCTTTTTGCGGCTGAGCACCTGCAAAATACAGAAGAGCACGATGCCCTCTAGGAATGCCTCATAGAGCTGGGAAGGATGGCGCGGCATATCGCCCGCGGTGCCGCCAAAGACCACACCCCAAGGCAGATCGGTCGGCTTACCCCACAGCTCGCCGTTGACGAAATTGGCACAACGGCCCAGGCATAGGGCCAGCGGGGCGCCGATCACGGCAAGGTCGGCGACGGTCCAGGCGTCGAGCTTATACATGCGGCACACGATGATGCCGCCCAAGATGCCGCCCACCAGGCCGCCGTGGAAGCTCATGCCGCCCTCGTTGGTGGCAAAGATCTCGAGCGGGTGGGTCCAATAGTAGCCATCGCCGTAAAAGACGACGTAAAACAGGCGCGCGCCGATGATGAGGCCAAAGACCGCGCCGACCACGACGCTCGTCAGGTCATCGATCGTAATGTCGAAGCCCCAACGACGCTGCGTGCGGTACATAACGACCGCCGTGAGCAGAGCACCGACCACGTAGGCCAGGCCGTACCAGTAGATGGTGATGGGGCCCGCCGAGATCGCGACGGGATCAAGCATATGGTAGAGGTCGTTGAGCATATCGATCCCCCTGCTCCCTACATACAAATGCGGCCGCGGGCCTTACGCTCGCAGCCGCATATTTGGGCGTAACGTCTATGCGAAGCGTACCGTCCGCAGCTTTCGCATCTTAGAACGGCGCGTACTCGTCGTACAGGTCCTCGGCCTC
>URUC01000113.1 GCA_900550965.1 uncultured Collinsella sp.
ACTTAATGTGCTCTCCGTGCGAGCAGGACTGTAGAGCAGGAAACTTTACCCGCGGCCCCCGCCGGGAACAGCAAAAGGGCGACCCCTGTCCGGAGTCGCCCTTGCGGTGCTGATTATGTACGGCTGTTACTCGGCGTCGTGGTGACGGCGGGGCTTGCGGCCTCCGTTGTCGCCGGGACGGCGCGGACGGTCGCTGCGCTCGGAGCGCTCGCGACGCGGACGCTCACGGCGCTGGAAGTGCTCGCCGTCGCCCTCGGAGGAACCCTCGGCGCGAGCCGGAGCCTCAGGCTTGTCAAGACGATCGAGCGAGATCTTGCCACGGTCGTCGACCTCGATGACGACGACCTTGACCTCGTCGCCCACGTTGAGGACGTCCTCGACCTTCTCCACACGACCCTTGGCGACGCGGGAGATGTGCAGCAGGCCGTCCTTACCGGGCAGCAGATTCACGAAGGCACCGAAGGGCTGAATGGAGACCACGCGACCGGTGTACTCCTCGCCCGGCTCGGGGACCTTGATGATGAGCTTGATGCGCTCGACGGCCTGATCGACGGACTCGCCGGTGCCGCCGACAAAGACGGTGCCGTCCTCCTGGATGTCGACCGAAGCACCGGTCTCGTCCTGGATGCCGCGGATGACCTTGCCGCCGGAACCGATGACGTCGCGGATCTTATCGGTCGGAACCTGGATGGAGACGATACGCGGAGCGGTGCTGCGCGTGGTGTGGCGCGGCTCAGGGATCACATCGAGCATCTTCTGCAGGATGTACGCACGACCCTCCTTGGCCTGCTGCAGGGCGCGGGCCAGAATGTCGAAGGTGAGGCCGGTGGCCTTGTTGTCCATCTGCAGAGCGGTAATGCCCTCGGTGGTGCCGGTGACCTTAAAGTCCATGTCGCCAAGGAAGTCCTCGAGACCCTGGATGTCGGACAGGACCACGGTCTTGCCCTCCTCCTGGATCAGGCCCATGGCGATACCGGAGACCGGGCGCTTAATGGGCACGCCGCCGTCCATAAGGGCGAGCGTGGAGCCGCAGGTCGAAGCCATCGAAGAGGAGCCGTTGGACTCCATGACCTCGGAGACGACGCGGATGGCGTAGGGGAACTCGTTCTCGTCGGGGAGCACCGGAAGCAAAGCGCGCTCGGCCAGGTTGCCGTGGCCGATCTCGCGGCGCTTGGGGCTGCCCATGCGGCCGGTCTCGCCGGTGCAGAACGGCGGGAAGTTGTAGTGGTGCATGTAGCGCTTGCCCTCGGTGGGCTCGATGGTATCCAGACGCTGGCCCTCGTTGAGCATACCGAGCGACAAGACGGAAAGCACCTGGGTCTGGCCACGCTGGAACAGACCGGAGCCGTGAACGAGCGGCAGGTAGTTATCCTTCACCATGATGGGGCGAATCTCATCGGCGGCACGGCCGTCGACGCGCTCGCCGGTCTCGACGACCATGGTACGCACAGCCTTCTTCTCGAGCTTCTTGAGCGCCACGGGAATCTCGCGCTCCCAAGCGGACTGCTCCTCCTCGGTGAACTCGGCACGGATGGACTCCTTCAGAGCCTCGACCTTACCGATACGGGAGAGCTTGTCGGCGTCGCGAAGGGCGGCGGCCATCTCGTCGTAGTGGGCGAAGATGCGCTCCTGGACCTCCTCGACGGGCTGGTCGAGCGGGTACTCCTTCTTGACGATGGCGCCATTGACCTGCTCCCACTCGGCAACGAACTCGTCCTGGGCCTGGCAGAAGGCGGCAAGGGCTTCCTGGCCAAACTTCATGGCGGCGAGCATGTCGTCCTCGGAGATCTCCTCGGCGCCGGCCTCGACCATCGAGATGAAGTCGGCAGAGCCGCCCAGCTCCAGGTCCAGGTCGGAGTTCTCGCGTTCCTCGTAGGTGGGGTTGACGATAAACTCGCCGGTCTCCACGTTACGGCCGATGCGCACGCAGGCAAGCGGGCCCTCGAAGGGCACGCCGCCAAGCGTCATGGCCAGAGAGGCACCCATGACGTTGATGACGTCAAAGGGGTTGACCTGGTCGGCGACGAGCGAGGTGGCGACGATGTGCACCTCGTTGCGGAAGCCGTCCGGGAAGCTCGGGCGAATCGGACGGTCGATCATGCGCGCGGTGAGCGTGGCCTTCTCGCTGGGACGGCCCTCACGCTTGAGGTAACCACCCGGGATGCGGCCGGCTGCGTACATCTTCTCGTTGAAGTCGACGGTCAGCGGGAAGAAGTCGTAGTTCTTGCGCTCCTTGGAGACGACCACGGTGTCGAGCATCGTGGTGTCGCCCTGCTTGACCAGGCAGGCGCCTGTGGCCTGCTTGGCAAGCTCGCCCGACTCAAAGGTGTAGGTCTTGCCGTACAGCTCAAAGGTCTTGGATACGAGTGTCATTGTTCTCCTTTACCCCGCAGGCCCCTTGCCTGCAGGCTCCTCATGTGACGCGGGCCCCTGCCCCCGCCACGCTTCAGAGCGTGATTGTTCACGCCCTTACACAAAAAGAGCGCCCCGCTGCGCAGGACGCTCCTTGCATGTACAAATCCTTACTGGATGTTGTCGCGGATGCCCAGAGCCTTGATGAGCTCACGATACTCGACGATGTCGTTCTTCTTGATGTAGGAGAGAAGACGACGACGGCGGCCGACGAGCATGAGCAGACCACGACGGGTGTGGAAGTCCTTCTGGTGGGACTTCATGTGCTCGGTCAGCTCCTTGATGCGTTCGGTCAGGATGGCGACCTGAACCTTGGGGTTGCCGGTGTCGACCGGGGTGTTACCGAACTGGGCAGTCAGCTCCGCCTTGCGCTCTTTGGAAACAGTCATTGTTTCACCTTTCGTTTCTTGTCGCCCGCGGGCGACGCTATTCGCCTCGGACTGGGAAGCCGCCGGTGGAGCGAGCATCCAAGGTCGAGGTACCAACAGGTCGGTATGTTACCACAAGCAGCCCGCGCCTGCACATCATCACCGACCCAACATGAATTCCATCGCACGGAGACGTTGATCGGTGTGCGTCGCAGCCCACACGTGCGAAAGCCCCAGCAAAAAGGCAGCGGTATGGGGGTCGACCCTCTCGGCCATAAGCGCATCGAAGGTCATGGACATGAGGGCGCGCAGCCATGCGACCTCACCGGTCGACCAGCTCGGCACCGGGCACGCTCGACGCGCACGACCCGCACATGAGGCCGCCCGCCTGGGGCGAAAAATACGACAGCATCGGGTCTCCACACAGCACGCATGCCGAAAAATCGGGTCGGTAGCCAACGTGCGACAGCAATTTAAAGACAAAGGCCGCCACGAGCAGGTCCATATGTGCCGCGTCGAGCCCGCTGCCGACAAGTGTGAGCGCCCGCTGCGTGATGGCAAAGGTAAACGGGTCCTCGGCGTCCTCGAACGAGCACACGCGCGCGACCTCGGCGATCGCGCTTGCGGCGCATGTCATCTCGTAATCGGGAGCAGCGCCGAGCGGCGCCTCCATAAGCTCGGCCTGGGAAACCACGTCGAGCGACCGTCCATGCGCAAGCAGCAGATCAACGGTACAGAACATCTCGCAGCGCGCAGCCAGGCGTCCGCCGGGTTTGCGGGCGCCCTTTGCCACGGCACGAACCTGCCGACCCCGCTCGTCAAGCATCGTCAGGATCAGGTCCGTCTCTTTGAGCTTCGTCTTATCGAGCACGAGCACTTTCGTGCGATATGTACGAGAACCTGCCATTCGCGCCGCGTGTCCCTAATCCTCGGCGTTATAGCCAAAGCGGCGAATCTGGGCCTCGTCGTCACGCCAGCCGGCCTTGACCTTCACGTCCAGCTCCAAAAAGACCTGGGTGCCAAAGATGCGCTCAAGGTCGCGACGGGCGTCGATGCCGATATGTTTGGTCATCTCGCCGCCCTTGCCGATGATGATGCCCTTTTGGCCCTCGCGCTCGACGTAAATGGTGGCGTGCACGCGCAGCACCTTCTTAGTCTGCTCAAGCGCATCGCAAATCACGCCCACGGAGTGCGGGATCTCATCACGGGTGCGGCGCAAGACCTTCTCGCGCACAAACTCGGCAACGAGCGTCTCATCGGAAGCGTCGGTACCCATGTCCTCGGGGAACCAACGCGGACCCTCGGGCAAAAAGTGCGCAACGGTCTCGATGAAGGCATCGACGTTAAAGTTCTTGACCGACGACGTCACGATCTCGTCGTCATATTCCATAAGCTCGTGGGCGGCCTTAAGCTGCTCCATGACCTGTGCGGGGTCGGCTTCATCGGCCTTGGTGAGCACCAGGACCTTCTTGGAACGGGCGTTCTTAACGCGCTCGGCAACCCAGGCATCTCCCCTACCGATCGGCTTGGTGGCATCAATCAAAAACGCGACGACATCGACATCGTTCAGCTCGAACAGCGCGCTCTTGTTGAGCTCGGACCCCAAGCCGTCCTTGGGCTTGTGAATACCCGGGGTATCGACAAAGACCAGCTGGTAGCCGGGGCGATTAACCACAGCGCGCATACGGCGGCGGGTCGTCTGGGCCACCGGCGAGGTGATGGCGACCTTTTTGCCATAGCAGGCATTGAGCAGCGTGGACTTGCCGGCGTTGGGACGACCGACCAGGGCCACGAAGCCGCTGCGGAAACCGGGCTCAACGTCGCCAAAGCCCGCGAGGCTGTCGTCCTCGTCGCGCAGGGCGTCGAGTTCCTCGTCACTCATGCCCTCAAACGGGTCGAACTCCTCGACTTCCTCATAGGCCTCGGTCGCCTTAGCATCCGGGGACTCGTCGTCCAAAATCTCATCGGTAGGCTGCATATTGTCGGACATGGGAATCCCTTTCTAAATAAAGCCGAGCGAGTGGGCAAATACCAGCAAGCCCACAATCGCGGCGGTGATGGAAAGAACGTATACAGAGGCGGCGGCGATGTCCTTGGCGCGTTTTGCCAGCGGATGG
>URUC01000114.1 GCA_900550965.1 uncultured Collinsella sp.
CGCAACGATCAATCAGCGGATCTACGCCGTAAATCATTTTCTTCTTTTTCTGGAGGAAGAACAGCCGGAACTCTATCCCGACCTCGCCAGTTTTCGACTCCATGCGGTAAAAATTTCCCGCGACACCTTCCAGGACTCCATTATCACAAACGAAGACTGTGAGACGCTCCAACGGAACCTGAAAGCAGAACACCACGACTTCTGGTATTTCATTTAAGCATCTTGATATAAAAAGAGCTGGAGTTGCGCATCGTTGAGAGGCTTTCCAGCTTTAGTAATACAAGATTATAAGATGCGGTAGCCTGCGTCAAGGAAACTCCCGGATGACCTTGGAGTGGCTGGTTGACTGGCCTAAAACCTGATGCGCGGGGCAGCGTTCCACGCTATTCAGCGCGCTTGATAGGATGACGAACCACGGTCTTAAGTTTCTCCGGTGCACATTTGCGTGGATCGGAGAGATAGATTTCGTGGTGTAAACGGGTGTCTGAGAAGTCGGGGACATAGCCCTGCTCGGCCGTGTATTCATGCATGGCGTTTACGGTTGCCGGCTCGTCGTCATAGGGCCCGGTGTGCACGCATTGAACGCAGAGACCCTCGTCAACTTTAAGCAGCTCGACGGCGGAAAAGTCCAGTTTCTTTTTGGTCGTGGCTTCCGCGACTGCCCAGTCGAAATCATCTCGGCTGACGAAATCGGGCAGGCGGATGCACGAGATAAAGTTGAAATCGTCCTTGCGTACATAATCGATGTCGCCGCTCGGGGAGTCTTGCCACCAGAAACCCTCGAGCGGCGGTACCACAAAGTCGAAATAGCCCTCGATACTCCTTGAGCCTTTCTTCGACATCTTGACGGTATAGTCGATGCCGTAAAGCAGCGGCAGGGCGTTTTGATACTCGCCACCTTCAGTATTTGGGTCGCCCTTTCCGCGAACGGCAACGTAGCTCATAGGCGGGACAGTTACGATACTCGGCTTGCTTGCAGGTTTGTAGAGCTCCTTGCATTCCTTCTTAAAGTCGAACGCCATGTTGGCCGCCTTTCTGCGTATTGGCCTGCTTAGATAACGGAATCATATCATAGAAACGAACGGCTGTTCGAATGGTTTGGCTGACAGATTGAGATGCGTGCGTGGTGTTTGGCGGTCGGCCTGACCCCGTCGATGATTTCTCTGCCTTCCCGGCGCCTCATCTATGACTGCCGTTTCCCCATATAAAACCTGCCAAAATGAACCTGTCCCTTTTTGGTCGGTGTGAAATGGGTAATACTAAAGAGTTATCCGACCAGATGGGAATTAATCGATGGCTTATATCGAATTCAAAGACGTCATCAAGGCATATGGCGAGGGCGATGCCCGCATTCACGCGCTCGACGGCGCGAGCTTTACGGTTGAGCGCGGTGAGCTTGCCATTATCCTGGGCGCCTCGGGTGCCGGCAAGACCACGGCGCTCAACATCCTGGGCGGCATGGACACGGTAACCTCTGGCACCGTGACGGTGGACGGGCGCGATGTGAGCGCCGCCAACGAGGCGCAGCTCGTGGAATACCGCCGCGCTGACGTCGGCTTTGTCTTCCAGTTCTACAATCTGGTCCCCAACCTGACGGCGCTCGAAAACGTCGAGCTCGCAGCTCAGATCTGCCCCGATTCGCTCGATGCCGAACAGACGCTTCGTCAGGTTGGTCTGGGCGAGCGCCTGGGCAACTTTCCGGCACAGCTTTCGGGCGGCGAGCAGCAGCGCGTGTCCATCGCCCGCGCACTGGCCAAGAATCCCAAGCTGCTTCTGTGCGACGAGCCCACGGGTGCACTCGACTATAAAACCGGCAAGCAGATTTTGCAGTTGCTGCAGGACACTTGTCGCAAGCAGGGCATCACGGTCATTATCATCACCCACAACTCCGCGCTGGCGCCCATGGCCGATCGCTTGATTCGCTTTAAGAGCGGTCGCGTGGAGAGCGAGACGATCCAGCAAAATCCCGTGCCGATCGAGACGATCGAGTGGTAGCGCCCATGAATCAGGACCGCCAAAACAGCCAACGCCGCGACGCGCAGACCAAGGAGCGCGAGCGGGATTTTACGACCTATCGCACCGCCCAAAGCTCAAACGACATGGTGCCGACGGTTTTTCGCCGTGGCATCTACCGCACGATTCGCGGCAGCCTCAAACGCTTCCTGTCTATCGTCGTGATCACCGCGCTTGGCGTGAGCGTGATGTGCGGTCTTAAGGCGGGCTGCGAGGATCTGCGCGATTCGGTCGACGCCTATTTTGACCAGCAGAATGTCTATGACATTAACGTGCAGTCGACCTATGGTCTTACGCGCGACGATCTTGCGGCCATTCAAGAGGTCGACGGCGTCGAGACGGCCGAGGGTATCTACACCGAGACCGCCTACACCGCTGTGGGTACAACGCGCGAGCGCGTGGTCGTGCAGAGTCTTTCCAAGGAGAATATCGATCAACCGGCGCTGGTGAGCGGCGATTTGCCCGAGAGCGCCGGTGAGGTCGCGGTGACTTCGAAGTTCTTGAAGGCTTCGGGCAAGAAAATCGGCGATACGGTGAGTTTTGCCGCCAATGACGCGAGCTCGTCGAACCAAAGCGCCAAGGACCAGTTTGCCGATGGGGATTACACTATCACGGCCGAGGTTCTCGATCCCACCGACGTGAGCTCCGACTCGACGGTTAACGCCTTTCGCGCTGCTTCGACTGCGGACTATAAGTTTTATGTGAGCGAGGATGCCGCGACATCTTCTTCTTACTCCGCGATCCACGTGACCGTCGAGGGGGCCAAGAGCCTCAACTCCTATTCGGATGCCTACACGGCAAAGATCAATGAGGTCAAGGGCAATATCGAGAAGATTCGCGAGGAGCGTGAGAAGGCGCGCGCTCAGGAGCTGACGGTCGACACGCCGGCAAGCTTGGATGCGGCCGAGCGCCAGACGAATATGCTCTTTGGGATTGAACAGGGCAACATTGACCGTATGGCCGAGGGCAGCGACGAGCGTGCGCAGGCACAAGCCGACCTGGACCAGCGCCGTGCCGCCGCCGACCAGCAGTTTGCCGATGCCCGCACCGACCTCTCTGACCTGGGCGAATGCACCTGGTACATCCAAGACCGCGGCAATATCGCAAGCTACTCGAGCGTCGAGAGCGATAGCTCGTCAATTGAGGCCATCGCCACGGTGTTCCCGTTCATCTTCTTTATCGTCGCCGTGCTCATCAGCCTCACCACCGCCACACGTATGGTCGAGGAGGAGCGCACGCTTATCGGCCTGTACAAGGCGCTTGGCTATTCGCGCGGGCGTATCCTGTCCAAATATGTGGACTACTCGCTGTGGGCGTGTCTGATTGGCGGCGTACTCGGTAACATCATCGGATTTGTGGGCCTGCCGCTGTTCCTGTTTACGGTCTTCGACGACATGTACTCGCTGCCCCAGATGCTGCTTTCGTACGACATTGTGTCGTCGCTCGTGTCGGTGGCGCTGTTTGCCGTGGGCGTGGTGGGCGCCACGATTATCGCCTGCCGCCACGAGATGGCCGAGACCCCAGCCTCGCTCATGCGCCCCAAGGCCCCGCGTGCCGGCTCGCGCATCTTGCTCGAGCGCATTGGCTTTATCTGGCGCCGCATGGGCTTTTTGAATAAGGTGGCAGCGCGTAACCTGTTCCGCTACAAAAAGCGTGCCTTTATGACCATCTTTGGCATCGCGGGTTGTACCGCGCTTGTGATCTGCGGTATGGGCATTCGCGACACGTCGGTCGCGCTTTCGCCCAAGCAATACGGACATATCACGCGCTATGACCTGCTGGCGGTTGCCAATCCCGACGATTTTTCGCAGACGTGCGCTGCGCTCGATGAGCGCAGCGCGGCCAATGATTCCAACGTGACCGTGACTTCGACGCTGCCGATTATGACCGACAACGTCACCTTTACATTCGGCGGAAAGAGCGAGACCGTGCAGCTGATCGTGGTGCCCGATGACCGCACGAACAATCTGGACGACTATGTACGCCTTGAGGATGAGTCCAAAGAACCGCTCACCCTGCGTGACGGGGATGTGTATTTGAGCAAGAGCTCTCAGCTGGTGCTGGGGATCAAGCCGGGTGACACGGCTCACGTCCAGGATTCGTCGCTCAATGTTGCCAAGGTCAAAGTCAGCGACATTTCGCTCAACTATCTGGGCAACACGCTTTACATGACGCAGGGCACCTATGAGCGCGCGTTTGGCCGAAGCGCGCGCCTCAACGGCATCCTTGCGCTGCTTAAGGGTTCGTCGACCGATCAGATTGCGTTTGCCAACCGTCTTAAGAGCGATGGGTGGATTACGCTGTCGAGTACCGCCGAGCATTGGGAAAACTTCGAGGCGAACTTTACGATCATCAATTCGGTCGTGGTGCTTGTGACCTTTATGGCGGCGTGCCTGTCGTTTGTGGTGGTGTTTACGCTGTCTAATACGAATATTTCGGAGCGTGAACGCGAGCTAGCGACCATCAAGGTACTGGGCTTTCGCCGTGGCGAGGTGCACCATTACGTCAACAAGGAGACGTTGATTCTTACAGCGATTGGAGCCGCACTGGGCGTACCGCTGGGCGGCTTGCTGGCCGAGAGCTTTACCTACATTTTGCAGATGCCGTCGCTGTACTTTGACGTCGAGGTCGAACCGCTGAGCTACGTGCTCGCCGTGGTACTTTCCTTTGGCTTTACATTTATCGTCAACCTCGCTACCAACCGTACCCTCAATAAGATCGACATGGTCGGCGCCCTCAAGAGCGCTGAATAACCTGCCAAAAAGGGACAGGTTTATTTTGGCAGGTTTTATCTGGGCAAACGCCGGACAACCATTGTCGCTGCCACAATGACAGGATAGGGAACAAGGGCATTTTCCGGGTAGCCGGG
>URUC01000115.1 GCA_900550965.1 uncultured Collinsella sp.
AGATCACCAGTTCGAATCTGGTACGGGCTACCACGCATCTGATACCCGGACTTCCCATGGAAGGCCGGGTTTTTTATTATCAAACAACCGTCTGCAATTCCCGTTTGAACAAGAGCTTTGCGTTCTGCTTATGGCCCTTACGGGTACAATTACCAAGATATTTTGACTGTTAGAAGGAGTCTCATGACGGAGTCCTCTCAGCATACGTCCAAGCCCCAGGTCGAGGTTGAGGCCTCGGGCGGCGATGACAATAAGAGTGCACGCCGCGGCGCCATCTTTATCGGCGTCGTGCTGGTGGGTTATATCGTCTATCTGGTGGTAACCGGGCAGATGGGGCAGTTTTGGGCCGCTATGTCGAGCGTCCAGGCGCCCTGGCTCGTTGCCGCGTGTCTATGCATGTTCATGTATCTGTTCTTTGGCATTGTGGCCTATGCGATCGCCGTCTGGCTCGACCCCAATTCACCCGTCGGCATTCGCGACCTGATCTCGGTCGAGGCGAGCGGCATCTTTTTTGGCAACCTCACGCCCATGATGATGGGCTCGACTCCCGCCCAGATCTACCGTCTGACCAAAGCGGGCCAAAATGTCGGCGAGGCCGGAGCCACGCAGTTCACGCGCTTTATCGTGTACCAGTTTGGCCTCGTTGCCTGGGGCGCTATCCTACTGCTTGCCCGCATGCCGTTTTTTGCCGAGCGCTATGGCGACATGACGCTGCTGTGCGTGTTTAGCTTTGGTGGGCACTGCTGCATCTTGCTGGGCATCTTCGCCGTCGCGCTCATGCCTAAGACCGTCACGCGCGTCGCCCATTGCATCATCAATTGGCTCGAGCGCATAGGTGTCTCGGCCACTAAGATCGAGGGATGGCGCACGTTTGTCGACGGCGAGATCTACTCCTTCTCCGAGAAGTTTAAGCTTTCAGCCGGCCACTTTTCGTCCATGCTGCTCACGGTGGTCATCACCATGTTGCAGCTCGCGTTTTTCTACCTCGTGCCGTATTTCCTGATGCTTGCCTTTGGCCACCACGAGGTCGACTTTTTCTCGGTCATGGCCGCGAGCGCCTTTGTCCAGCTGCTGAGCTCTGCGGTCCCCTTGCCCGGTGGAACTGGTGGCGCCGAGGGCGGCTTTGCATTGTTCTTGGGTCATTTCTTTGGGTCGGCATCGACCGCCGGCTATCTGCTGTGGCGCCTCATTACGTTTATCGCGCCGACCATATTGGCTGCGCCCCTGCTGGGCCTTAAGAGCGCCCACAACGAGAGCATCCATGCGCGCTGGGATCGCGTGATGCGCAAGCTCGGCCGCGAGCCTCAGACGCCCTCTGCGCCCACTAAGCCGCACCCCACGAATGCTGTTACCGTTGATCCCAGGAAGCACGCTCAGAAGGCTTCTGGGACCGCTAAGCCGGCTCATAAAGCCTATGTGCGCCAGACGGGCGACGGTATCCGCGTATCTCCGTCGGCGCTCAATAAGAAGAAGCACCCTAAGTCGCGGTAGGGCAGTCGTGCGTTCTTCATGATGCGGGGCATATTTGAGCTGTATGGGGGATAATCCTCTTACGTAGATTATCTCTCATCTGTTGATGAATGCTCGCATATCGAAAGGACACACCCATGGCCACCAGCAAACCGCGTATTGATCGCCGCATCGTTCGCAGCCGCAATGCCATCCTTTCCGCTTTCGAGCGCCTGCTCATGGAAAAGCCGCTGGCAGACATTACGGTGAGTGCCATCGCGCGCGAGGCCAATGTCGACCGCAAAACCTTCTACGTGCACTTTGGTACGGTTGACGGCCTGCTCGATGCCATTGCCGTCGATGTGGTGAATATGATTGTCGACTCGGTCGAGAAAACGCTTGCTTCAATGGACGGCGACACCAACGAGCGCGCTCTTGGCGCGGCGGCGACCTTCTTTAAAACCGTTAACGAGGCACTGTGCAACAACTTGGTGCTCAATCGTCAGCTGATCGAGAATATTCCGCTCGATGATTTTATGGCTCGTCTTCGTGCGCCGCTCGAGCACGAGATTGCCGAGCGCGATCTGCTGCCCCACGGTCTCAAGGACGAGATGTTCGACTACTATCTGGCGTTTTTGCTGTCGGGTATTATCGGAATCTATCGCACATGGGCGCTGTCTGACGGCTCGGTTCCTATCGAGCGCGTCTCGGAGGTCGCCAACGACCTGACTCTCAATGGCCTGTCGAGTCTGGAATCTCGCTTGGATTAGGCGCAGGCTCGAGTTCGCGAGGCGCTTGTCGGGGTGCAGCCCGATCGACCAGGCGACGAGCATCCCGCCGAAGCAGTCGATGACCGGGCTCAGGTAGACCTTCTCGCCGCCTGGGAGCCTGAACTCGGTGATGTCGGTGAGCCACAGCCGGTTGAGCTCGTCGGCGTGGAAATTCCTGTTCACGAGGTTCTCCGGCGCCTTGGAGACCTCGCCGGCGTAGGAGCTTTAGCCTGAGGATCCTTAAATGAAAGTCCAGTTTATCCTTCCCACTCCAATTGGGAATCCTCCGATGCGCCTTCGCACGCTCGCATGACCTCGATACCATGCGAGCGTGCGAACTCGACGAGCTCTGCGTTGCGAGCGTTTATGGTGCCGAAGGCGTGGGGGCACACGATAAGGCACGCGCAGTGGACGAGGAGCTCTTTGGCGCGGGCTATGGTTTTATCCCCGATCGGCTCGAAGGCGCGCTCGGCCACGCATTCCGTCGCCAGGTCGCGCGCGAGCTCGCAGTCGATGTCCCCTTCGTGCAGAACGCCCGCGTAGAACGCCTTGCCCTGCCGGATGAGCTGGCGAAACACAGCCGACCCCGTACCTGCGCCGGCGATGACGAACGTGTGCGCATCGCCGTGTGGGCGCCCAATTTCCACGTTGCCGAAGCGCTCGTTGAAGGTGCCATGTTGAAGGCCGTAGAGCTCGCCAATTGTCTCGCGCGTGAATATGTCCTCGGGTGCGCCGGCGCGGAAGACCCGGCCGTCCTTCACGCAAATCACCTTGTCGGCGCTTTTCTGCGCGAGCTCGAGTTCGTGGATGGACATGATGACAGCCACATTCCGCGATTTCGCAAGGTGGCGAAGTATTCGCAGCAGGTCGATCTGGTAGCGGATATCGAGATACGACGTGGGCTCGTCGAGCACGAGCACACGCGGATCCTGCGCGATGGCGCGTGCGAGCATGACGCGCTGGCGTTGTCCGTCGCTTATCTGCATGAAGTCGCACTCGGCGAGCTCTTCCACATGTGCGGTTTTCATGGCCTCGTCGACCCGACTATGGTCGTTAGGCGAGAGTGTGCCCATTCGCCCGGTGTAGGGATGCCTTCCCGCCTCTATGATATCGCGGCAGGTGAGGAGCTCGGTCCGGGGGCGATCTGTCAGCATAACGGCAAGGTTCCTTGCGAACTCCGCCGTCTTCCATCGGGAAATCTCCCGCCCGTCGAGCTCGACCGCGCCGGCAAGCGGTGCTAGATGGCGCGTGATGGTTTTCAAGATGGTCGACTTGCCCGAGCCGTTCGGCCCGATGAGCGCCACGACTTCGCCCGCGCGAACCTCCAGATCGACGCCTTCGACTACGACCTTCTTGTCGTAGCCCGCCGACAGGCCACTTATGCGGAAAAGCGGCGCTCCGTCAGCCTGCGTTTCGACCGGGGTTTCGAGTTTCGACTCCGCTCGGAGGAGGCGTTCCGCGCGCAGTTCCGCACGAGCCGAAAGTGCCTTCTGGCGCTTTCGTGCGAGCTCAGGACTGTCTAAGCATGGAATGTCCCCTCCGAGCGTTTTGGGCCGCGGCACGAATTCCCCCATCTACCTCACCCGCTTCTTTAACATGAGCGCGATAACCACCGGCGCGCCGAAGATGGCGGTGACGGCACTGATGGAAAGCTCGACGGGAGAGAACAGCGTGCGCGCGATCAAATCGCAGCCCGCGCAGAAGATGGCGCCTCCCAAGAAGCACGCGGGAATCACGCGGATGGGCTTCGACGACTTCAGCGCCGACTTCACGAGATGCGGAACCGCGATGCCTACGAACGACACCGGACCAGCGAACGCGGTCACGCAGGCGGAGAGCATGCTCGCTAGAAGGACGAGCACCACGCGGAAGCGATCGACGTTCACGCCGACGCTTTTCGCGTAGGCTTCTCCCAGCTGGAAGGCGGAAAGGGGCTTCGATATCGCGAATACGCATGCGCTCATGGTGATCACCACGACCGCGATGACCGCGATGTCGTCCCAGCTCGAACCCGAGAAGCTACCCAAAGACCAGTTGTGCAGGTTCACGATGGACTGGTCGTCGGCGAAGGCGATGAGGAAGTTCGTCGCCGCCGAGCAGATGTATCCCACCATGACGCCCGCCACGATGAGCATGGCCATGGAACTTATGCGCCGTGCAATGAGGAGCACTAAGCCGATGGTGATAAGCGAGCCCAGAAACGCTGCGGCCACCATGGCCGGCGAGGACATGGCCTGGTTCGCGCCTAGAAGTACAATCATCGTAAGCGCGACGACAAACTTTGCGCCCGAGGAGACGCCCAAGATGAACGGGTCGGCGATGGGGTTGTTGAAAAACGTCTGCAGCAGGAACCCGGAGAGTGAAAGTGCCCCGCCGAGAAGCACGGCTGAAAGCACGCGCGGCAGGCGAATCTCCCAGATGACCTGGCTTTCCATGGAATTGGCCGCGCCGCCTGAAAGGATGCCGGGGATGTGGTCTGCGGGCACGAGCACGCTCCCGATGCACAGGTTGGCCCCGACGAGCACGATGAGGGCAACAGCGAGCAGCGCCGTCACGACGCGATACCGCGCGGCGCGCCCCGATTCGTCGTATGCCATGGAAAGCCGGCTTCTCATGGCGCTAGCCGAGCTTCCTCAGATAATGGAAGTCGCTCGCGTCAT
>URUC01000116.1 GCA_900550965.1 uncultured Collinsella sp.
CTTAAAAATGCATAACGTTTTGAAGGGCCCGTAGTGGCCCGCAGGCGCCCATCGACAGCCATTGTGGGCGGGCTATCGATGAGTGGAGGGGGTTGTTACTGAGTTTCTGCTTTGCGACGACCTGCAACACTGCTGTAACCGCGTCGTTTTGTCGTTCGCGATGGGGTCGTTGAGGCCCACGGTGCTGAATACTCCGTTTTTTGCACGGCCCAAGGTGGGGTACCCTGAGACGAAGCAAAAAGATTCCTCATTTCTATGCAGATACCGATAGGATTTATGCAAGATTGGGATTGTAAGACGTGCGCGTGCACAAAACCGGTGCGGGGACGTCGGGAGGCGGCTCGGCTCCTAGGGCATTGACCGTGCAGAACGGTTAAAATCGGGACTCGGTCTTAGTTTTACTTGGAAGGACGCATATGGCTTCTAATATTGATGCTTCTCTAGAGGAGACGCTCTCCTATATCGCGGGACAGCTTAAGACGCTGACTTCTATCGCTTCGCCTACGGGCTATACCCGTGCGGCGACTGATTATCTGATGGAAACGTTGCGTGATATGGGCTTTGGGCCCGAGCGCTCCAATAAGGGCAACGTGTTGGTTGAGCTTGGTGGCGAGGGCGAGCCGCTCGTACTGGCGAGCCATGTCGATACCCTGGGCGCCATGGTGCGTTCCATTAAGGACAATGGCCGTCTGCGCCCGACGACGCTCGGTGGGCACCAGTGGTCCACGGCCGATGGCGAGAACTGCACCGTCTACACGCGCGATGGCAAGGTTTATACGGGCGTGGTCCTTAATACCGAGCCGTCGGCACACGTGGCCGACGAGCCGGTCAAGACCGTCGAGAAGAACATGGAAATCCTGCTCGATGAGAACGTCGACAGCAAAGATGACGTGCTCGAGCTGGGCATACAGACCGGCGACATCATCGCTATGGATCCTCGCACGACGGTGACGGAGAGTGGCTACATCAAGAGCCGCTTCCTAGATGACAAGCTGTCGGCCTCCATTTTGCTGGGTTTGGCCCGCGCTGTCGCCGACGGCGAGGTGACCCTTTCGCGCAAGGTTTCGCTGCTCTTTACGGTGTACGAGGAGGTCGGCCATGGCGGTGCCTTTGTGCCGGCCGATACGCGCGAGATGATCAGCGTGGACATGGGCTGCGTGGGCGACGACCTGGGCTGCACCGAGCGCATGGTTTCGATTTGCGCCAAGGATTCGGGTGGTCCCTATAACTACGATCTGGTGACTACGCTGTCTAATATCGCGCGCGAGCTGGAGCTCGATTACGCCATCGACGTGTACCCGCACTACGGCTCCGACGTCGAGGCCACGCTCTCGGCCGGCTATGACATTCGTCATGGTCTGATTGGCCCCGGCGTGTACGCGAGCCACAACTACGAGCGCAGCCACATCGACGGCGTGCGCAATACCTACGAGCTCGTTCGCGCCTACGTTCAGCGCTAGGGAGCAGCTTGCGACTCGGCTGACCAATCGCTAAGGCCCGATTGCTCGGGCCTTTTTTCGCTTCAGTCTGTTTAGTATTATACTGTATGCAAATAATTAACTTAACGTTTGGAATACTTAACGAGGTGAGGCGACGTATGGATACATCTCAGTACTTGTCTATGGGTGATGCTGCCCGCCTGTTGGGCGTTACGAAAGCCCGCATATCTCAACTTGCCGCATCGGGAACGCTTGTGTGCGATATTGTGGGCGGACGGAAGATGGTCGAGTACAATTCTGCGATCGCCTATCAAAAGGTCCGCAAGCGAGGACGCCGTCCTGCAGCCGATGTGGGACGCAAGTTTACGCTGATGTCGGCCGACCATGAGGTCGCGTATGTCTCATTTGATCCGACGCGCGAGTTCCCCTTCGAAATCGCCGAGGTCCTCGATGCGCAACGAATGCCGTTTGGCACATGCTCGAGCTCTTCTCCAACGGTGAATAAGCGGGAGCTCAACGCGTGGTGGGGGCATCGGTCGGTGCCCGATGTTCGTCCTGGGCTTATCTCGCGCTACCGCGAGCTGGGAATTGCCAGTGGCATTGAGGTGCCGGTTCAGTGCCTGGGTCTCTCGCTTTCGGATTGCTATTGGCTGCGGCCGGCAGAATGCGACGGGTTCGAATGGCGAAACCTCAATTACTTCGAGAACGAATTTGAGCGATCGGCGCCCGAGGGGCGTTCGGGTTGGCTGGAAGGCATCGGTCTTAAAAATCCGGATAACACGTCCGAGGGCGAGCTCCCTAAATCGTGGATGATCCGAAACGGCATTCGCGTTTTGGCTAAAGGATGCGGCGTGGACGATCAGCGTCCCTTTAACGAGGCGGTTGCAACGGCTCTGCATCGTCGCTTGCTGTCGGAGGGCGAGTTTGTTCCTTATACGGTTGAGCGGATGTTCGATGGCCCTGTGTGTCTGTGCGACGACTTTCTTGACGGCCGTGAGGAATACGTTCCGGCTGTTTACGTTAAGGGCGCACTTGGTAGCCAGCGGGGAGACTCGACATACGATCGATACTGTCGCTACCTTGGCAAGCATGGTGCCGATGAGGCCGCTGTGAGAAGGTCTATGTCGCAGATGATTGTCTGCGATGCCCTTTTGGCCAACAGCGACCGCCATTGGCGAAACTTCGGCATCATCCGTAATGTCGACACCCTGGAGATAAAACCTGCACCGCTGTTCGATAGCGGCAACTGTCTGTGGTATAACGTGCCAACCGTCTTGCTCGCGGCTGGGGAGTTTGGGTTTTCCGCTAAGCCGTTTGGGCCCGACCCTTCCGCTCAGCTGGCGCTTGCGGACTCGCTCGATTGGTTCGATTCATCTCGGCTCAACGGATTTGTTGATGAGGCGATCGAGATTCTTTCGCAGAGCGAATGGGCGACGGCGGAGGGTCGACTCGAGGCCATTTGCCGCGGCCTCGAGCGTCGCGTAATCGAGGTTGGTGCCGCTGTTGAGGTACTTCGACACGTGCAGCGGTAAACCCACGGCTACTTAAGTGCGCCGGTCACGGTACCGCCGCCCAGGACGATGTCGCCGCGATAGACTACAACGGCCTGGCCGGGGGCGATGGCTCGTTGCGGCTCGTCAAAAGTTAGCAGCATTTGTCCGCCGGCGCCACGTGTAAGGGTTGCTGCCTGGTCTTTCTGACGGTAGCGGTACTTGGCACCTACGCGAATGCCGCCGGCATCGAGCTCCGCCTCCATGCGTGCGTCCGGCGCGCTCCAGATCCACTCATCGGCAGTTAGCGCCGAGGCGGTTAGGTCCTCGGCCTCGCCCAGATGCACGGTGTTGTTGGCGGCGTCGACGCCCGTTACGTACACGGGATGCGCCATCGCAACGCCCAGGCCCTTGCGCTGGCCGATGGTGTAGCGCAGCGCGCCGTTGTGGCGCCCGACCACGCTGCCGTCGCGCCACACAATGTCGCCCGGTGCAGCGGGATGTCCGCAGCGGCGCTCGATATAGCCCGCGTAGTCACCGTCTGGAATAAAGCAGATGTCCTCGCTTTCGGCCTTCTGGGCGTTGGTAAAGCCCTGCTCGGCGGCTATGCGGCGCACGTCGCGCTCTTTGTCTAGGCCTGCCAGCGGAAAGACCGTGTGTGCCAGGCGTTCCTGCGTAAGCGAATACAAAAAGTAGCTCTGGTCCTTTTTGGGATCTTCGCCGCGATGTAGCTGCCAGGTGCCGTCTGCCGCCTGGCTTGTTTTGGCGTAATGTCCCGTTGCGATGTAGTCGCAGCCCATATCCAGCGCCGCATCCAGCAGCGCGCCAAACTTAATGTGGCGGTTGCAGATGATGCACGGGTTGGGCGTCAGTCCTTCCTGGTAGGCGTTCACAAAGCGCTCGATCACGTTGCGGTCGAAGGTCTGCTGCAAGTCGAGCACATGGTGGGGTATCCCCAGGCGCTTGGCGACGACCTTTGCATCGGCGATGTCGCAGTCGACTTTGCTCATACCCGTGGCGGGGTCGGGCGCGGGGCAGGTGAGACGCATGGTGGCGCCGATGCATTCGTAGCCCTGGCGCTTGAGCAGATACGCGGTCACGCTGGAATCGACGCCGCCGCTCATGGCGACGAGCACGCGCTTGTTGTGCATGGGGAGGTTCTCCTTGGTGGCATGTGGCCAAAAAAGAAAAGCGGCGCGGGAGGCTGGTTCCGCGCCGCAGACATTGTAGCAAGTTCGGACGTCTCGTGGGACATCCTAACGAGATGGGCTCAGGCTGCCAGAAGAGAGGGAAGACCGGCGTGCCTTGGGCCTATCGACAAGTGACGGGCCCTTAGTCCTGGAAGAGCGCCGTGGACAGGTAGCGCTCGCCGGTGTCGGCAAGCAGGGCCACGATGGTCTTGCCTTCGTTCTCGGGGCGCTTGGCCAGCTGCAGCGCGGCCCACACGGCGGCACCGGACGAAATGCCCACGAGCACGCCCTCCTTGTGGCCCACGGCGCGGCCGGTGGCAAAGGCGTCCTCGTTCTCAACGGGGATGATCTCGTCATAGACCTGGGTGTCGAGGACGTCGGGCACAAAGCCGGCGCCGATACCCTGGATCTTGTGCGGGCCTGCCTGGCCCTTGGAGAGCACCGGGGAGGTGGCGGGCTCGACGGCGACGACCTTAATCTCGGGGTTCTGTTCCTTGAGGAACTCGCCCACGCCGGTCACGGTACCACCGGTGCCAACGCCGGCGACGAAGATGTCGACCTGGCCGTCGGTGTCGTCCCAGATCTCGGGGCCGGTCGTGGCCTTGTGGATGGCCGGGTTGGCGGGGTTCACAAACTGGCCGGCGATGACGCTGTTGGGAGTCTCCTTCTGCAGCTCCTCGGCCTTGGCGATAGCGCCCTTCATGCCCTTGGAGCC
>URUC01000117.1 GCA_900550965.1 uncultured Collinsella sp.
ACTCGTTACCGATCTCGCTGGCAATGACCTCGCTCATAAGCAAGCTGGACTCGGGCTCGATGCCCTTGGTGAGGCACAGAACCGGCATCTCGTCCGCGATGAACGGCGCCGCCTGGTAGCAGACGTCGCGCAGGTGCGTCGAAGGCACGGCAAATATGATGGCCTCGGCGCCGTCGAGCGCCTGGGCTAAGTCCGTCGTGGCGACAACGTTTTCCGGCAGCAGGTAGTCCACCAGATAGCGGGGATTACGGTGCTCGCCGTTAATGCCGGCGGCCGTCTGCTCGCTGTGGGCCCACATGGTCACGCGCTCGGCGCGCGCGGCGGCAAGGCCGGCGACGGCGGTTCCCCAGGAGCCTGAGCCAATCAGCGCAACATTCATGACTCTCTCCTACTTATCGTCGGGCTCGGTGACGCGCTTGGTAAACGAGAGCTTGGACTCCTTACCGGCCATGAGCTTTTGGATATTCGAGCGATGGGCCCACACCACGGTGATGCCGATCATCGCCATGCAAAACTTGAGACCCAGGCTGCTGTACGGAAAGACCGCGCAGGCAGCGATAGGAAGACCGATGGCGGCGGCAAGCGAGCCCACCGACACGTACTTGGTGATGGCGACGGCCACGATAAACATGCCCAGCAGCGACAGGCCAATGGGCCAGTACCAGGCAAGGATCACGCCCAAGCCCACGGCGATACCCTTGCCGCCATGGAAGTTGAGATAGGGAGAAAAGATGTGCCCCCACACGGCAGCGAGGCAAATGACGCCGAGCATCCAGTCGCCGGGGGCTCCAGGCGCCATGATGTTCGGCGGAAAACCATAGCCCAGATCGGCGATGAGCGGACGGGCGATAAGGACGCAGATGGCGCCCTTAAGGCAGTCGAGCAGCAGCGTGAGTGCGGCCACCTTGGGGCCGGCCACGCGCAGCGCGTTGGTGGTGCCGATGTTGCCGGAGCCCGCCTTGCGAATGTCCGTGTGGTTGAACACACGGCCCAAGATCAGGCCAAACGGAATCGCCCCGATAAAGAACGAGACCACGGCGCAGATGGCGGTCAGCAGAATCGGATTATGCATCCTTTTGTTCCTTCTTCCTAAAGAAGAGTCGAATGGGCGTGCCGGCAAAATCGAAGGTCGAACGCATGCGGTTCTCCACGTAGCGCTGGTAGGTGTCGTTGACCAGGTCACTGTGGTTGACGAAGAACGTGAACGTCGGCGGGTTGACGCCCGTCTGGGTCACGTAGTGCATGCGCAGGCGGCGCTTGCCGTCCACCACGGTATGGCCGAACTCGCGCAGGTCGGTGAGGAACGTGTTGAGGCGCGAGGTGCTGATCTTCTGCGAGCGCGTCTTTTCGGCGGCGTCGACCATCGCCCAGATCTTCTCGACGCCGCGGCCGGTGAGGGCCGAGATGCGCAGGTACTGGGCCCAGGGAGCCATGACGCCCAGACGGCGGTCGACGGTCTCCATGCAGGCCTCGCGCTTGCGGTCGTCATCGAGCAGGCCCCACTTGTTGAGCAGCACCACGATGGCGCAGCCACGCTCGATGGCCAAGCCCATGACCTTCTGGTCCTGCTCGGTGACGCCCACGGAGGCATCGACGACGAGCAGTGCCACGTCGGCGCGATCGATGGCGCGCAGGCCGCGGACCATCGAGTAGTACTCGATGTTCTCGTACACGGTGCTCTTCTTGCGAATACCCGCGGTGTCAACCATGCGGTAGTGCTTGCCGTTGCGCTCCACGACGGTGTCGATGGCGTCGCGCGTCGTGCCGGCGATGTTGGACACGATAGAGCGATCGGCGCCCAGGATGCGGTTGAACAGCGAGGACTTGCCGGCATTGGGGCGGCCGATGATGGCGACGTTCAGCGCATCAGGGAACTCATCGGCGACCTCGTCCTCTTCCTCGGGAAGCAGGGCCACGATGTCGTCGAGCAGGTCGCCCGTGCCATGACCATGCAGGGCCGAGAGCGGCGTGGGCTCACCGATGCCGAGCGAATAGAACTCCCAGATGCTGTCGTTCTCGCGATCGGGGTTGTCGAGCTTGTTCACCAGCAGAAAGACCGGCTTGTCGCAGCGCTTGAGCATGCGAGCGACCGACTCGTCCTCCTCGGTGACGCCGGTGCGGCCGTCGACCACAAACAGGATGACGGCGGCTTCCTCGGCGGCGGCGAGGGCCTGGTCGCGAATGGACGTGGCGAAGACGTCATCGCTCTTGAGCGGCTCGATGCCGCCCGTGTCGACAATGGTGAACTCGCGGCCGTTCCAATCGGCCGTGTGGTATGAGCGATCGCGCGTGACGCCGCGGGACTCATGGACGATGGCGTCCGAGGTTTGGGCCAGGCGGTTAACGAGCGTGGACTTGCCCACGTTGGGGCGTCCGACGACGGCGACGATTGGTTTCATCTGCTCTCCTTTAATGGATAGGGTCAGCGGAATTAGTAGAGTCTGCGGGCACAATGCCAAGGATATGCTCCAGGGTATCGAGCAGCTCATGCGGCATGGTCGACACCACATGAACCTCGGCGCCGCGACTGGTAAGGCTTGCGAGTAAATCGTCACGATGATACTCGTCAAGCGTCATGCCGTCAGCGTTGAACATGAGCTTAGGCACAAAGAGCATAACCCCCGACAGGTCTTGGGGCAGCTGCTCCAGAATGTCACACGCGACGATGAGGCCGGTCACGTCCACGTTGCCGCCGAAGTAGCGGTTCTTGATGGCCGTAACAGTGCCGCCGAGACCATGCGGCGACTCCACAAAGCGCGCCACGGTGTCGCGCGCGCTGGCGCCGGAGAGGCACAGCAGGTGCTGGCTGCGGGCGGCGATGGCCTCGCGGACGCGGGCCAGTCGCTCGGCATCGGTAGCCAGCACGTCGTCGGTCTCGTCCAGATACGAGCGGATCATGCCGATGCCGTCGTAGTACTGCGGGTAACCGTCGTAAAAGTCTGCCTCGGGAGGATCGATGCCGGCGTCCAGATAGAACTCATCGCTCATCTGGAAGGTGTGGCGGCCAAAGCGCTCATAGGCGCGGTCCTGGTAGGGACGGATCATGGCAATGGTCTCGCGCGCTAGCTCGGGCTTGTCGCTGTAGGACCAGCTAAAACGGTTCTGATGCTTGGTAAAACCGAGCGGCACAATGCCCAGGCTTGTGATTTGCTCGTGCTCCTCGCAAAAGCGCAGGGTCTTTTCCAGCTCCTCGCCGTCGTTCATGCCGGGGCACAACACGATCTGCGCGTGAATCTCGATGCCGGCGGCCATGATGGTCTCGAGTACGTCCATGCCTCGCTGAGCGTTACGGCCCATCATACGACGGCGGACGTCGGGGCTCACAGCGTGGACCGACACGTTCATGGGACTCATGTTGCGCTGGATGACGTTTTGCACGTCCTCGTCGGTGAGGTTCGTAAGCGTGACAAAGTTGCCTTGCAAAAAGCTTAGGCGATAGTCGTCGTCGCGAATATAGAGCGTGGAGCGGCCGCCCTTGGGGAGCATGGTCATAAAGCAGAACACGCAGGCGTTGACGCAGGTACGCATGCCGTCGAAGATGGGGCCATCGAACTCCAAACCCCAATCCTCGCCGGGAAAGCGGTCGAGCTCGACGGGGGTGACGGTGCCGTCGCGCGGATCGAATACCTCGAGCTCGACGGTATCATCGTCGGCCTCCCAGAGCCACACGATCATGTCGGTAAGCTGCTCACCGTTGACCGTGAGCACGCGCATGCCCGGCTCGATACCCACATCCCACGCGGGCGATTCGGGACGCACGTTCTTGACGAGCGCGCCCTCACCCGGCTCGGGGTCGCGGCTGCGCCCGTAATCGGCCACCTCGGCGGCGTATGCGGGTACGGTCTGGTCCATGGTTAGCGGCAAAGCTCCTTGATGCGCGTGACGGCGCGTTCGATGTGTTCTTGCGGGGTGGAGGCTCCGGCGGTGATGCCGATGTGGTGAGCGTCGGTAAACCACGCGGCCTGGAGCTCGGAAGCTTCCTCGATGTGATGCGTGTGCTCGCAGGCGTCTGCGCAAATCTGCGCCAGGCGGCGGGTGTTGCCCGAGTTCTTGCCGCCCACGATGACCATGCAGTCGCAGCGGTTGGCAAGTGTGGCTGCTGCCTGTTGACGCTCACTCGTGGCGGCGCAGATGGTGTTGATCACGCGCAGCTCCTGCACGCGCGGGGTGATAGCAGCCACGACCTCGGCGAGGTTCTGCGCAGTCTGGGTGGTTTGCACGACGAGGCCTACCTTGCCCTTGAGCGACAAGGCGGTGGCGTCGGCGGCACAGCTCACGACCTGTGCATCATTGCCGGCGTGGCCCAAGATGCCCTCAACCTCGGGATGGCCCGGCTCGCCTACGACTACCACGCGGTAGCCCTCGCGTACCAGGCGCTCGGCGGCCACATGGACCTTCTTCACGTAGGGACAGGTGGCGTCGACCACGGTAAGGCCGCGCTCGCGGGCAGCATCGATCACTTGCGGCACCACGCCGTGGGCGCGGATGATCACGGTACCGGTTGCGGCGCTATCCAGGTTCTCAGCCAGGCTAACGCCTGCCTCAGCGAGCTCGCGCACCACGATAGGGTTATGGATGAGCGGACCCAAGGTATGGACCTGAGTGCACTCCCCTGCCTGCGGCGCAGCGGCCAGCGCCATGTCGAGCGCACGCTGTACGCCGTAGCAAGTGCCGGCGTGGGCTGCGATCTCGATGGTGGGCGCGGTTGCCTGGTCGGACGCGGTCACGGCAGTGTTCGTCACGTTCTCGCTCATGGCTA
>URUC01000118.1 GCA_900550965.1 uncultured Collinsella sp.
TTCCAAAAACTCCCACCGGTCTTCGTCGCCCTCAAAGATGAGCTGCTTGCCCGTACCGCGGGCACAGACATGGTAAAAGCCGGTAACCGTTCTCCAAACGCGCTGCATGGCGCTCCCTTCGCCGGGATCTGCTTGCCATCCAATACAGCACGATTGAAGCGTGCCACCAAAACATCCACGCAAAACAATACACTCGCGCGGCCAAAGGCAGTAAATAGGCGGCGAACGGCACCGTTGCAACAGGTCAGCCCCCGCAACGCTTACAAGAGCTGACCAAAAGCTTGCCCAAGACGGACCCCCTCTACGGGAGTTCGCGACCACAGAACATAGGGTTAAACCGTTTCAATTAAAACTACCGGACTTCTCGCTACGAAAACTGAGCCGTTCGCCGAATATTCCGTGCATTTCGCGGTATTATAGGGGCTGCATGTCATGTCCCTTTCGAAGGGTCGCCCGGCAATCGCCAGCCACGACCCCCAGACGGGACGCCAACACGATAGAGAGGAGAGGCATGCAGTACTCACAGGAAGTGGAGAACATGTGCCCCGTTGCCAAGGGTGCATACCACGGCCCCGCACCCATCCCCGAGGAGGGCAAGTGGGTCCAGGCTAAGGAGATTTCCGACATCTCCGGTCTTACGCACGGTGTGGGTTGGTGCGCACCTCAGCAGGGCGCCTGCAAGCTCACGCTGAACGTCAAGGACGGCATCATCGAGGAGGCCCTCGTTGAGACCATCGGCTGCTCGGGCATGACCCACTCTGCCGCCATGGCTTCCGAGATCCTTCCCGGTAAGACCATCCTCGAGGCCCTCAACACCGACCTCGTCTGCGACGCCATCAACGTTGCTATGCGCGAGATTTTCCTGCAGATCGTTTACGGCCGCAGCCAGACCGCGTTCTCCGAGGGCGGCCTGCCCGTGGGCGCCTCCCTCGACGACCTCGGCAAGGGCCTTCGCTCTCAGGTCGGCACCATGTTCGGCACCAAGGCCAAGGGCGCTCGTTACCTCGAGCTCGCTCAGGGCTACGTCACCCGCATGGCTCTCAACGACAAGAACGAGATTATCGCATTCGAGTTCCTGAACCTCGGCAAGTTCACCGACGCTGTCAAGGCCGGCAAGACCCCCGAGGAGGCCATCGCTGGCGCTATGGGCCACTATGGTCAGTGGGACAACGCTGCCAAGTACATCGATCCGCGCACCGACGAGGAGACTCACTCCGTCGCCAGCGTGTTCCCGGTTCACGAGTAGAAAGGGAGGGAAATAACTATGACTGTTACGTTCGAAGGTTACGAGCGCCGCGCTGACAAGATCAACAAGTGCCTCGCCGACAACGGCATCGCCTCCCTCGAGGAAGCTCTGCAGATCTGCACCGACAAGGGCTTCAACCCGCGTGAGATCGTCAACAACACCCAGTCCATCGCCTTCCAGAACGCCGAGTGGGCCTACACCCTCGGTTGCGCTCTCGCTGTCAAGCGTGGCGCCAAGACCGCTTCCGAGGCTGCCGCCATCATCGGCGAGGGCATCCAGGCCTTCACCGTTCCCGGCTCCGTCGCCGAGGACCGCAAGGTCGGTCTGGGCCACGGCAACCTGGGCGCTATGCTGCTCTCCGACGACACCGAGTGCTTCGCCTTCCTGGCCGGCCACGAGTCCTTCGCTGCCGCTGAGGGCGCTATCGGCCTGGCTCTGAACGCCAACAAGGCTCGTAAGAAGCCGCTGCGCGTTATCCTGAACGGTCTGGGCAAGGACGCCGCCCAGATCATCGCCCGCATCAACGGCTTCACCTATGTGAAGACCCAGTTCGACTACTACACGGGCGAGCTCAAGGTCGTCGAGACCATCCCCTACTCCGATGGTCCCCGCGCTGCCGTTAACTGCTACGGCTCCGACGACGTCCGCGAGGGCGTTGCCATCATGTGGCACGAGAACGTCGACATCTCGATCACCGGTAACTCCACCAACCCCACGCGCTTCCAGCACCCCGTCGCTGGCACCTACAAGAAGGAGCGCATCGAGGCTGGCAAGAAGTACTTCTCCGTCGCTTCTGGTGGCGGCACTGGCCGTACCCTGCACCCGGACAACATGGGCGCCGGCCCTGCCTCTTACGGCATGACCGACACCATGGGCCGCATGCACTCCGACGCCCAGTTCGCCGGTTCTTCCTCCGTGCCTGCGCACGTCGACATGATGGGTCTCATCGGCATGGGCAACAACCCCATGGTCGGTGCCACCGTCGCCTGCGCTGTCGCCGTCGAGGAGGCCCTCAAGGCCTAATCGCGCCCGCGCGATGCTCATATGGTTGAGCTTTGGAGCCGCTACCTTTGGAGGTAGCGGCTCTTTTTGTTTGCGCTGTCGCAGGATAGCTAATGCCGATATATCAGTTGGGGCGAAATACGAGATGTGATGAGATGGAGCGTCAGAGCGTCCACGACGCCCACCTGTCATATTTGCCCTTTACCGATTTGCCGAGTCTTTGCGGCCCCATTGGCGATCACCCGTGCGACAATGCGCCGGACGAGAAAGGAATCCGATGGAATCGACTGATGTACTGGTAATTGGATCTGGCATTGCGGGCCTTTGCGCCGCCATCGAAGCGGCACGCACGGGTGCAACCGTCACTGTGGCAAGCGCCGGCAAGACTATGAGTGGATCGAGCTTCTTCCCCGGAACCTGGGGCCTGGGGCTTATCGGACCCGTTAACGAAGACGACGAACAAGACCTCATCGACACCATCCAGACCGTCGGTGGCGGTGTCGCCGACCCCGAGCTTGTCCAGACGTTTGTCCACGGCGTTCCCCAGGCAATTGAATGGCTCGAGCAAGACTTGGGCGTTGAGCTTCAGCGTCCGCAAAGCGCTGAGAGCGCTCAGCAAAAGCAGTTTATCCCCTGCTTTGACCACAAGACGCGCATGTGGCGCGGTCTCACCCGCAAGCCCCTTGAGAACGCTCTGACGACCCGGATCGAGTCGCTCGGCATTCGCCTGCTCCCCCGCCATGAGCTTATCGACCTTGTTGAGGAGACGAACGGGAAGATTACCGGCGCCGTGCTCTACGACCGCGCAAGCGAGCATCTCGTGCCCTTTGCTGCCAAGGCCACGATCATCGCCGCAGGCGGCACGGGTGGCCTGTTCGAGCGCAGCCTCACTTCCGCCGACGTGCTCAGCTCATCACAGGGAATCGCGCTGGCGCACGGTGCGTCCCTTACTAATATAGAGTTCATGCAGATGATGCCCGGCTTCATCGAGCCTAAGCGAGACCTTGTTTTTAACGAAAAGACCTGGCGTTACGTACATGTAGACCAGCCGGTCGATATTGCCGACGGCAAGCTGGACGATCTGCTTGAGCAGCGCTCCGGATATGGCCCTTTCACCTCGCGCTTAGCCTCCCGCGCCATCGACCTCGTCATAGATCAGGCAGGTGCCGAAGGCCTGGCGCTCCACTACGACTTCCCCCGCGAGGACGTCCCCGAGTTTGTGCAGACCTTTGCCACCTGGCTACAAGACGAGCACGGTATCGCGCCGAGCGACGAGATGCGCGTGGCGATGTATGCCCACGCCGCCAACGGCGGCATCAAGATCGATAAGGCCGCGCACACGGGCGTTGAGGGCCTCTACGCTTGCGGCGAGGCGACAGGCGGCATGCACGGCGCCGATCGCATTGGTGGCTTGTCGAGTGCCAACGGCATCGTGTTTGGGCGCATCGCGGGCGCATCGGCAGCCCAGGCAGCACAGAATGCAGCTGAGGCATCCCTGAAGGCGGATATCGCCCTCCCCCAGTACGGCATCGCCACAACAGATGCCGAGCGCCTGACACACGGCCTTAAGCATACGATGAGCACCTATTGCATGATCAACCGCACCGAGACGGGCCTATCAAAGGCACTACACGAGCTTGAGGGCTTGAAGAAAGAGGCAACGAACTTGAGCACAAAGAAAGCCCAGGACAGCGAAGTCGCAGCCCTCGCCCGCCTGCAATCGCAGATTCAACTAGCACAGGAAATGGTCAAAGCCATGCGCGCACGGACCGAAAGCCTCGGATCGCACTATCGATCGAATTAAACTGGACACCTATCTAAAGCAGGGCACAACTAATCGATATCTATGGGCCCCGTGAGCTCGAAGTGGCACGGGGCCGATTCGTGTCCGTACGGCAGCGTATCCTTATTCTGAATACGGAGCGGGCAAAGCTCGCATAGACAATAGGCCAGCGAGGAGGAGATATGGACAGTAGAGATATCGAGAAGTGGCGTGTCGAACTTGATAGCTACGCCAATGTAGAAGACGGCGTTGAGTATTGGCTCGCACGAGATTTAATGGAACCCATGGGGTACACGCGATGGGAAAACTTCGCCGAAGTTGTTAAGAGGGCAAAAGTCTCGTGCGAAACAAACAAAACTCCAGTTGATTCCCATTTTCGTGACACCACGAAAATGGTAATTGCCGGTGTCGCCGCTCGCGCGGTTAAAGACTACAAACTTACGCGCTATGCATGCTATTTAATCGCCCAGAACGGAGATTCAAACAAGCCAGAGATTGCACTCGCCCAGGCATACTTTGCCGTGCAGACGCGCCGCCAAGAGCTCATAGAGCAGCGCTTCGCAGAG
>URUC01000119.1 GCA_900550965.1 uncultured Collinsella sp.
CAGGCGCTCATGACCTACATCCTGTGCTACGCACCGCAAAAGATCGTCATCGGTGGCGGCGTGGCCGACCACACCCCCATCGTGCCGCTCGCGCGCAAGAAGTGCGCCGAGATGCTCAACGGCTACATCGTCACGCCCGAGATGGCCGACATTGATAGCTATATCGTCAACAACAGCCTCGAGGGCAAACAGGGCATTATGGGCTGCTTGGCCCTGGGCGCTCAGGCGCTTCAGTAGCAGACGCACCCACAGGGCGTGGCGCGCCCGGCAAATCCGACCTACGGAACGACGCCACCACGCCTCATATAAGCCCTCAAATAAAAAAGGCCGCCTAGGACCAAACAATACGTCCTAGGCGGCTTTTTTGGCGCGCATCAGCGGCCGTAAGAGATATCGGAGCACAACGCCCGTTGCCGCACCACAGCAGTCGATCATCACATCGGTGATCATGCCGGCGCGTCCCGGCACAAAGAGCTGAATCGTCTCGTCGATCGAGGGAATCAGCAGCAGGAACACCGCCGTGGGCAGCAGCACGTCAAAGGTGCGCCGGCCCTCAAAATCAAAGGCGTGCGTTGCCAAGATACCAAGCACCATATACTCGGTAAAATGCGCGCACTTGCGAACAACAAAGTTGGTCACCCATGCATATGGAAGTCCCACGCCGTGCAGGAAACCGCGGATAGCTTCCATGACCGTTAGGCTCAGCGAGCCCGACCCCGAGCCGGGAACCAGCGAATTGCCCCAGATCAAGAGCGCCATCAGGCAGGTCACGACCGCCCATTTTCGATTGATCTTAACCATGCAGAAGTTATGCCTCCGCGCGGAGCGGCGCGAAGCTGGCGGTACCGCCCTCGATAACGCTCAGATAGGCACGGCCCGTACGCTTGGCGGTAGAGGACTGCAGGCGCTCGATCTCTTCCTCGAGGATCTGATTGACGCGCTCGTGACGACGATTTTCCATAATGCCGGCGGCAATAGCCTCGGCTCGCTCGATGCTCTCACGCGAGATGCGGGCAGTATCCTCGGGGAACACAGCGCTGTGACGGCCGACATAGGCGGGGGCAGCAGGCTGAGGGGCAGTGACGGGAGCGGGGGCTGCAACAGGAGCAGGCTCGTCAATCTCATCCAGAATCGCGGTGGCGGCGGCCCACATGTCCTCGTGGCCTGAGTAATCGGCCATAGGGACATCAACCTCGAGCGAAGCGTCCGGAAGGTCGCCGGTGTCGATGCGATCTTGGGCATCAATCGATGCGGTGATGGCTGCAGGCTCATCGAGGTCATCGAGATCGATGTCCGCGACACCGGAGATGATAGGCATGCTGGCGAGGTTTGCGTTGTACGGCGCAGCCTCAGCCGCCTGCTGCTGGGCAGGAGCGCCCCAAAGCGAGCTTTCGGCGGCGCGGCGGGCGGCAACGGCCTCCTCGTCCGCGGTCATGGCTTCATCAACGTACGAATTATCGGCAGAAGCGTTCGCGTCCGCCGAGGTAGCGCTGTAGGCGTTATTGGCTGCCGCGTTGGCGACGAGTGCCACGAAAGCCGCCGTGCTGCCCGCAGGGGCGGCCTGGGAGCCAGACACGGCGCGTGCCGCGGCGGCGATGTCGTCGCGATTGAAGGAGCCGGTCTGCCCGCCGTTGGTGAGCTCGTCGATGGCGACTTGATAGACGTCGCGCGAGCGCGCAGGGTCGCAGCTCACCGGCGAATCGTCGTCGAGCATGCTGTCGATCATGGACCAAGCCTCGGCCTCGTCCATAGCATCTGCGGCTCGAGCGATGGTAGGGACACCATCATCGGCATGACGGCGCTGGAACGCACCAGTCAGGCCGGAAAGGAATGCCGAGGTAGACTGCTCCGACTGAGCCTGAGAAGCAGAAGCCGCAGCGTACGGAATCGCATCCTGCTGCTGAGCTGGAATCGAGGCGGTCTTGAACTCGCTTTGATGCTGATTGAGATTGGCGGCACCGCCCATGGCATCGGGCTGGAACAGACGCTCTTCACGCTGCGCACGATACTCGGAGATACCCAGCGAGGCGGCATAGATACCCACGCCCGCCACCGCGCCCACGGCGAAGGGAACTGCACCCGCCACGACCGTCTCGTTCACCGACGAAAACGGCAGCGTCGCGGCATACATAACCACGGGAGCGGCAAGGCCGATCCCGCACGAAAGTCCGGCAAGGACTGCTCGTTGTGTTGCATCAGAAGAAGCCATGAGCTCTCCCCATCTTCCAGCACCCAAATCGCATCATTCAGTTGGCTGCGCGAGAGAAGATGAAGCGGGGCTATGCCCCAAAGCAACGGTATATGGTTCGTTTCATCTGCGTTTTCCGTCGCGAAGCTTAAAAGTTATTATGCGAAACCGTCCTGTCGATTGCAAGTGACGATGTCGGATTGAAACGGGAAACCTGCTGCTCGTCGGTCTTACGGTCAAAAATAAGCGCGGAGCGGCGCTATAGAAAAGGGCCGAGGCTCAAAGCCCCGACCCTTTATCGCATTGATGACTATCGCTGCGCGTGGATGACAACCTAGAACGTCTGCTCGTAGTCGCTGTGTTTTTTGGCCGAACGCACCAGGAACTCCTGGTTGGTGTTGGTGCCCTTAAGACCCTTGATAAACGATGCGGCTGCGCGCTCGGTGTTGTTCATGCCGGCAAGAATGCGACGCAGACCAAAGACAAACGGACGCATCTGCTCGTCGACCAACAGGTCCTCGTTACGCGTACCGGAGGCAACGGGGTCGATAGCCGGGAAGATGCGGCGGTCGGCCAGGTCGCGGTCGAGCTTAAGCTCCATGTTGCCGGTGCCCTTGAACTCCTCAAAGATGACTTCGTCCATCTTGGAACCGGTGTCGATGAGGGCAGAGGCCAGGATGGTAAGCGAGCCACCGTTCTCGATATTGCGGGCTGCACCCAGGAAGCGCTTGGGCGGATATAGGGCCGCCGAATCGACGCCGCCCGAAAGGATGCGGCCCGAGGCGGGCGCCGCCAAGTTGTAGGCGCGGGCGAGGCGCGTGATGGAGTCGAGCACCACCACGACGTCGCCACCCAGCTCTACGATGCGCTTGGCGCGCTCGATGACGAGCTCTGCCACGCGGGTGTGGTTGTCGGCAGGCATATCGAAGGTCGACGCCACAACCTCGCCCTTGATGGAACGCTGCATATCGGTGACCTCTTCGGGGCGCTCGTCGACGAGCAGGCAGATGAGGTGCACCTCGGGGTTGTTAATCGAGATAGACTGGCAGATCTTCTTGAGGATCGTGGTCTTGCCGGCCTTGGGCGGGGACACGATCAGGCCGCGCTGGCCCTTGCCGATCGGTGACACGATGTCGATGGCGCGGCCGGTAATAGAGTCCTTGCCGTGCTCCATGCGCAGCGGCTCGTTGGGATAGACCGGGGTGAGGTCGCCGAACTTGGGACGGTTGCGAATCTGCTCGGGGTCCAGACCGTTGACGGTCGTGATTTTGGCGAGGCCGGCGCGCTTGTCGCCGCCGCGCGAAGGACGCAGCGAGCCCTCGATGACGTCGCCCGTGCGCAGGCGCGCGGAGCGGATGAGGTAGGCGGGCACGAAGGCGTCGTCGTTGGACTTCATGTAGCCATGGGCGTGGATGATGCCGGAGCTGTCCGGGCGAATCTGCAGAATGCCCTTGATGTCGCGGAAGCCCTCGGCCTTCGCAGCGGTGACGTAGATTTCCTCGACGAGCTCGGCCTTCTTCTTGCCGGTCGTCTCGATCTCGAACTCCTTAGCCTTCTCGCGCAGCTCAGCGACCTTCATGGCAGCGAGCTCCTCGCGCGAAAGCGTAGGCTCGGTGGGGGCGGCGTTACGCTCCTTGTTGCGCTGTTTGCGATCGCGCTGGCGGTTGCGACGGTCGTTGTTACGCTCGTCCTTGCGCTCGTTGCGCTCCTCGTTGCGCTTGTGCTGGCGACGATTGGGGCGAGCGTTGTCATCGGCCTCAGCGGGCGCGGCGCCATCGGTTGCGGCGGCGTCGGCATTGGCCGCAGCGGCGTCATTGGCCTCGGCGCCGGAATCGACCTGCGCTTCGACATCAGCCTGCTGCTCGGACGCCTTGGCCTTAGCGGACTTCTTACGACCGCGCTTGGGCTTCTCGGACGCAGGCTGTTCGACGTCCTGGGGCTCGGCGGCATCAGTCGATGCATCGGCGGTCGTCTCGGCGGAATCCTCGGACGCACCCTTCTTGGCAGCCTTGGCCTTGGACGTGCGCTTAGCAGCAGTACGATGGCTGCGACCAGGACGGGCGTCGGCGGACTCGACATCGGCGGGAGCGGCCTCGGAAGTCGTAGCATCCTGGACGGGTGCATCGGCAGCGGTTGCAGACTCGGCGGTCGCCGCAGCATCCCGAGCGGCTGCAGCTGCGGCTGCGGCCTTCTCTGCCTCGACGAAGGCCTTGGGCTTGCGACCGCGACGGTGCGGGCGCAAAGCCGGATCGACAACGGGAACTTCGCCGGCCTCGACAGGCGCAGCGGGCTCAACAGGCGATGTGCCCTCCCCTGCCGCAGAACGGACCGAAGCCTCAGCGAGCTCGGGGGTTACCTGTTCAGCAACCTGCTCGGCCTTAGCAGCCGT
>URUC01000120.1 GCA_900550965.1 uncultured Collinsella sp.
CGGGAACAGGCCCGCTGGCAACTATCTGCCAGCGGGCCTGTTCCTGTTTGTCGGGGGAGTGCGATGGACGGAGCCGAAGCGGTCCGGCTCCAAAAAAGGCGGACGCCGTAGCGCCCGCCCTATAGCAATCGAAAGCTCAAGCCAGCAGATCGGTCTAGTACACCATGCCCATGGCGTCCTGAACCTCGGCCAGGGTCTGCTCGGCGATCTCGTTGGCGCGACGGTTGCCCTCATGCAGGACGTCCTTCACATAGTCCAGATCGTTCTCGTAGCGCTGGCGACGCTCGCGGATAGGTGCGAAGTACTCGTTGACGGCCTCGGTCACGTACTTCTTGAGCTGGCCGGAGCCGCCCATGCCAATCTCCTCGGCAATCTCGACTTCGGAACGGCCGGTGCAGATGGCGGCTGTCGAAAGCAGGCCAGACACGCCGGGGCGGTTCTCGGGATCGAACGTGATCATGCGCTCGGAGTCGGTCTGGCTCTTCTTGATGCGTTTGGCCGTTTCCTCGGCGGTCATCGAGATGTTGATGGCGTTGCCGTAGCTCTTGCTCATCTTGCGACCGTCCAGGCCCGGCAGCAGCGGGGTCTCGGACAGCAGCGCGTCGACCTCGGGGAACACCTTGCCGTAGCGGTTGTTAAAGCGGCGGGCGATGGTGCGGGTAAGCTCGATGTGCGGCAGCTGGTCGCGGCCGACGGGCACCACGTTGCCCTTGCAGAACAGGATGTCGCAGGCCTGATGTACCGGGTAGGTGAGCAGAAGGCCGGTGAGCTCGTGGCCCGAGGCCTCCATCTCGGCCTTTACCGTGGGGTTGCGCGCCAGCTCGGCCTCGGACACCAGCGACAGGAACGGCAGCATGAGCTGGTTGGCGGCGGGCACGGCAGAGTGAGCGTAGATCATGGTCTTGTCGGGGTCGATGCCGCAGGCAAGGTAGTCCATGACCATGTTGTACACGTTGTCCTGGATGTGCTCGGTCGTGTCGCGGTCAGTGATGACCTGGTAGTCGGCGATGAGCACGTTGGTCTTGGCGCCCATGTTCTGCAGCTCAACACGGCCCTTAAGGGTGCCGAAGTAGTGACCTAGATGCAGACGGCCGGTGGGGCGGTCGCCGGTGAGCATGGTGAACTTGTCGGGCGTCTTGGCCAGGCCCTCGCGAATGGCGTTGCTCTTTTGCAGCGCGACCTCGTAGCTGTTCTCGTTTGGCATGATTGCTCCTAACGTATGTTCATGGGTCAAGATGATAACGCGTTTATTGGAGGGGCGGGTCGTAAGTAGGCGAGGGGCGGGAGAGCGGCGGCATGTGCGATGGGCGCGGCGTGGCTGCGCGTTTGGCCGGCGGCGTCTGGACGCATCCTCGGCAGCTTGCCCTAGAGCTTGCGGTGGCGTTCTTCCTTGCGCTCCTCGGCTGCCCGCTCCTCTTGCTTAAAGGCGGGGTCGTCGGGGGTGACGAGCTCGTCCTCGTGCGTGCGCTTGTTGTAATGGTGGCGCAGCACGGGCTCAAACAGATGTAGGTGCTTGGCAAAGGCCGCCGAGCCAATGGCGAGCACGGTAAAGATGAGCACACGCATGGGCACTTCGACCTGGTTAATCGCGGCGGCGCCGGCCGAAAGCATGATGCACCAGGCATAGATGAGCAGCACGGCCTGTTTTTGGTTGTAGCCTTCTTGGATCAGGCGGTGGTGGATGTGGCCCTTGTCGGCCTGCCCAATGCTAATGTGGGCGCGCCTGCGGCGCACGATGGCGCTAAACGTGTCGATGATGGGCACGCCGGCAACGATGAGCGGGATGATAAGCGAGGTGAGCGCAGCGGTGCGGCTCACGTTGAGCAGCGAGATGGAGCCCAGTGCAAAGCCCAGAAGCAGCGACCCCGAGTCGCCCAAGAAGATGCTTGCGGGGTTGAAGTTGTAGCGCAAAAAGGCCAGGCAGGCGCCAAAGAGCGCAATGGAGAGCGCGGCGGCGTCGATGCGGCCCGAGAGAACGGCCATCGAAAACATGGTGAACGAGGCGATGCCGCAGATGCCCGTGGCCAAGCCGTCGAGGCCGTCGATGAGGTTAATGATGTTGGTGAATGCCACCAGATAGATTACGGTGATGGGGTAGGCGAGCCACCCGAGCATGATTTCGCCGGGGGCAAACGGGTTGACGATGACGCCGATCCGCAGGCCGCCGATACAGGCGATGAGCGCGGCGAGGACCTGCCCGGCCAGCTTTTGCTTGGGCTTGAGTTGGATGACGTCGTCGATAGCGCCGGTCGCAAAGATGACGGTAAAGGAGAGCGCCAGCATGGGATAGCTAATGTGAAGGCGCGGGTGCGGCACCAGGACGGGCGGCCAGCCTAGGTGCCAGGTGCCTAGGATTTGCACAATGCAGGCAACGACCAGGCCCAAAAACACCGCCGTTCCGCCCAAACGCGGGATGGGCTTGGTGTTGATGCGGCGCTTGGAAGGATAGTCGACGGCGTCGAGCTTAATTGCCAAGCGCTTGACCAGGGGCACCATGAGGAAGGTCGTGATAAAGGCCGCCGCTGCCACGCATAGGTACGGAATGTAGCTCGGGGATGAAGCCATGAATCTAAAAACCGCCAAGCGTCGAAGGAAAAGGTCAGAAGAACGCCATGCGCAAAGGGCATAGCCGAACCATGATACTCGACCAAGGGGGGTGCATGGAATTGCGCGCAGCGATAATCACGCGCTTACCAGATATTAGGGTATTGTCGATGGATTGTTGGGATGCCGGTGGGGATCCATATGGACTGTAATGGCGATTTTCGGCAAAAGAAAACCACCCCCCACGTTACGAAAATGAACCCACCTAAAACAGGTGGGTGCCCTCATCGACTGTTCCAGCGTCCTTAACAACGAAGGATACCTGTACTAGGTACGACTGTGTGGGCTCCCTAAATAAACGCGACGGTTCACCCAGTTGCTCCGCGGGGGGCGGAATACCTACATCATAAAGCGGCACTTTATCGATTCCAGTCTTGACATTACAAAAATCGTGTCGGACGATTACGGCGCCTTGGGCTCGAGCCGTCTGTGCGGTTGGTCCCTTTACGTTTGAGCTGCTGAATCGTTGTTTTGGAGCATGTTTTTATGCCGACGCCGTTGACCGAACTTTTTTCGCCCGCCTGCCATTTGTGTCCGCGTCGTTGTGGTGCGGTGCGCGACGAGGGTGCGCACGGCGTATGCGGTGCCGATGACACGCTCAAGGTGGCCCGCGCGGCGCTTCATATGTGGGAGGAGCCGCCTATCTCGGGCGAGGCCGGTTCGGGCACGATCTTCTTTAGCGGCTGCTCGCTCAAATGTATCTATTGTCAAAACCACGAGATCTCGACGGGCAATTTTGGGCTTGAGATTTCGCCCGAGCGCCTGGTCGAGATTATGCTGGAGCTGCAGGACCAAGGTGCCAATAACATCAATCTGGTGACGGCGACGCATTATGCTCACCTGCTGCCGGCCGCGATTGCCGCAGCTCGGGAGCGCGGACTGGTCATTCCAATCGTCTACAACACGAGCGGTTATGAGCGCGCGAGTGCCGTGGCGGCGCTCGGCGATTTGGTCGACGTGTGGCTTACCGACTTTAAGTATGCCAATGCGGCGCTTGCGCAGTCACTCTCTCATATTAAGGACTACCCGCGCGTGGCTGTGTCGGGTCTGGCCCAGATGGCGCGCGAGATTGAGCGCCGCGGGGGAGAGCTGGTAGACGGGGACGGGCTCATGAAGCGCGGCATAATCGTGCGTCATCTGGTGCTGCCGGGGCATGTGGACGATTCGTGCCGCGTGTTGGACCTGGTGTGGCAGACGGTGGGCGACGTGCCGATCACGGTCATGAACCAGTACACGCCCAATGCCCTCATGCGCGAACAAGGCGGCGACCTGGCGCGCGCCGTGACGCGCGAGGAGTACGAGCAGGTGCTCGACCATGCCGACGACCTGGGCTTTACGACGATGTTTTGGCAAGAAGGCGGAGCGGTAGACGAGAGCTTCACCCCGGCGTTCGACACCACCGGCGTCCTCACCAGCGCAAAGTAGCACATTCGCCGATGATTTTTCTGGGACGGGGATTAAAAAATCATCGAGAGGATCGCCTGCTCGAAAAGTTGTCAAAATAGCCACGCCCCAAAAAGACTGGTTATTGGGCGTTGACAGTTGGCGAGCCGTAGGTAAAATATCGACTTGTCCTGGGGACGTAGCTCAGTTGGGAGAGCGCTGCCGTCGCATGGCAGAGGCCGAGGGTTCGACTCCCTTCGTCTCCACCCTTGGATATGATAAGCCGCTGACATTGTGTCGGCGGCTTTTTTTAAAAGAAAGGGCTGTACCATGGCCGAGCTTGAGTCCCAACCACTGTCTGCCGAGGAACGCGCCGAGTTGGAAGAGCTCCGCGCCGAGAAGGCCCGCCGCGAGGCCCAGGAAGAGGCACGTCGCGAGCGTGAGGAGCTGACCGCCCTGCGTGCCGAGCGCGAGAAGGCCGAGGAGGCCGTCGCGAACGTCGCCCCCGCGCCCAGGCCCGCCGCCGCG
>URUC01000121.1 GCA_900550965.1 uncultured Collinsella sp.
CCCCCGCCATAAATTACCCTTGGCATACTTGCGCGAAAGCCTACTGGTGCTACACTTGCAATTGCTGTTTCAGGGCGGGGTGAAATTCCCCACTGGCGGTAAATCGGGCGGTGCTAAAGGGGTGCCGTGGCGCAGTCGAGGTGCCTGCGGCCGAGCCGATGAGTCCGCGACCCGTGTGTGCGTTGGTTCGTATGCCGGCTGAACTGGTGAGATCCCAGTACCAACGGTTAGAGTCCGGATGAAAGAGGCAGGTGATCTTATGTCTGAACAGTCGCAGCATATCCATTTTGAGAACACGAATAGGTGGAGCACCAAACAGCTCGTTACCATGGCGCTGATGTGTGCCTTGGGCGCGTTGTTTATGTATGTGCAGCTACCCATCCTTCCTTCGGCGCCGTTTTTGACGTATGACCCGTCGCTGGTGCCGGCGATGGTGTGCGGTTTTGCGTATGGTCCTGGCGCCGGTACTGCTGTTGCCGCTATGGCGATTGTTATCCATGCGCTTACCACGGGCGATTGGGTCGGCGCACTTATGAACTTGGTGGCTACGCTGGGTTATATTCTGCCCGCGGCTATCGTGTACCAGAAGATGCATACCTATAAGGGTGCCGTGATTGGCCTAGTGTTCGGTGTCATTGCCGCTACGGCGTTGTCTATGGTCGCAAACCTTACCATTGGCGTATGGTTCTGGTATGGCTCGGTCGATGTGATCGCCCCGCTTATGATTCCTGCCGTGCTGCCGTTCAACCTTATCAAGACCGTGCTTAACTCGGTGTTGACGCTAGCGGTGTATAAAGCAGTCTCCAACCTCATCACGCCTAAAAAGGACCAGGTCAAAGGCCGCGCATGATTGAGTGTCGGGGCGTTTCCTTTAGCTATGACGGTGCCGTGTCGGCACTCGACGGTGTCGATCTGAACATCGAGGACGGGGAGTTTTTCTGCATCCTCGGTGGCAATGGGTCGGGCAAGTCGACGTTTGCCAAGCATCTGAATGCGCTGCTGCAGCCCGATACGGGCACGGTACGTATCAACGGTATGGATGCGTCCGATCCCGAGCTGGTCTACGACATTCGTTCGACCGCAGGCATGGTGTTCCAGAATCCCGACGACCAGCTGGTGGCAACGCTTGTCGAAGATGACGTTGCGTTCGGTCCCGAAAACCTTGGCGTGCCATCGGCGCAAATTGCGCAGCGCGTACGCGAGGCGCTGAAGGGCGTGGGCCTGGTGGGCTTTGAGCGCCACGAGACCCATGCGCTTTCGGGCGGTCAAAAGCAGCGTGTGGCGCTTGCCGGTGTGCTCGCCATGGAACCGCGCGTGCTCATTTTGGACGAGGCGTCCTCGATGCTCGATCCGCGTGGACGCAAGGGCCTCATGAAGGCTTGCCACGCGTTGCACGATCGCGGCATGACCATCGTGATGATTACGCACTTTATGGAAGAGGCCGCCGAGGCCGATCGTGTTGCGGTATTTCGGGCGGGGCGCGTTGTCATGCTCGGTACGCCCGAGGAAATCTTGACACGGGCGGACGAACTTGCGCAGTTCAACTTGGATATGCCGGCGTCGTGCTGCTTGGGCGCGGCGCTTCGTGCGAAGGGCGTGCCCGTTCATGCGCAGGTGCGCGAGGCGGATATGGTCGCCGAGATTGCGCAGACATATGCCGACCGGAGTGGGGAAGACACCGCAGGGCGGCCTTCTGCATCCGATTCTCGTGTGCTCGACAACGCCTCCTCTGCAACCGACGGGACAGCCGCGTCGGAGCCCGTCATCGAGATTTCGCACCTCTCGCATAGTTACTCGCTGAGCGCCCGCGAGCGTCGCCGCTGGCATAAGCGCTCGGCCGTTGCGGGCAAATCGAGCAAACAGGCTCTCTGGGGAAACGACCCCAGCAGCCCGTGGGCGCTGCGCGATGTATCGCTGACGGTGCGTCGCGGCGAGTTCCTGGGCTTAGCAGGTCATACCGGTTCGGGTAAGTCGACGCTGGTCCAGCATCTCAACGGGCTGATTCGTCCGCAGGAGGGAAGCGTTTGCGCGCTGGGGCTCGACTTATCAAGCAAGAAAGATGCCGCCGCGGTTAAGGCCAAGGTCGGCGTGGTGTTTCAATATCCCGAGCGTCAGCTGTTTGCCGAAACCGTGACGCAGGACGTGGCGTTTGGCCCGCACAACCTTGGCTTGCCGCAAGACGAGGTTGCGCGCCGTGTCGCATCATCGCTTGCGCGCGTGGGCCTCGACCTTGCCACGATAGGCGACAAGAGCCCCTTTGAGCTTTCGGGCGGTCAGCAGCGTCGCGTGGCCTTTGCCGGCGTGCTTGCCATGGAGCCCGAGGTCCTAGTACTCGATGAGCCCATGGCGGGGCTCGATCCGGCGGCGCGCAGGGATTTCCTTGAGCTTATCGATCGACTTCACCGCGATGGCCTGACCGTTGTCATGGTTTCGCATAGTATGGATGACCTGGCCAACTGCTGCGACCGCATCGTCGTGATGAACGAAGGTGCGGTGTTTGCCGAGGGAACCCCCGCGCAGGTGTTTGCACATGCCGATGAGCTCAAGTCGATCGGCTTGGGCGTACCTGCTGCTCAGCGCATGGCGTTGGCGCTCGCGGAGGCGGGCGTGCCGCTGCGTTGCGGCGGGCTCTATACGGTTGAGTCGCTGGCCGACGAGCTGGCAGATTTGCTGATCGGTCGCTCAGACGGTCCTTCTAACGTCGCGGACATTGCTAAATCCAAGACGGTCGCGCGAGAGGAGGGCTGCTAATGGAGGCGTTTTCGTTTGGCAGCTACTATCCCGGCGATAGTGCGATCCACCGCCTGGACCCGCGAACTAAGTTGCTCTTGGGCTTTGTGTTTCTGATCACGACGCTCACGGTCAGCAGCTTCCGCGGACTGGCCCCGGTCGCAATCTTCGTTGTCCTGATCTATACCGTGTCCCGGGTGCCGTTGCGCCGGGTCCTATCATCGATGGCACCATTGCTGGCGATTGTCGTGGTGGTCGCAGTGCTCAACCTGTTTTCCGACCAGAGCGGGCGCATTCTGTGGCAGCTTGGCTTTTTGCAGATAAGCGAGGGCTCGCTGCATTCCGCCGCCTTTATGGCGTGCCGCCTGAGCTTGATGATGGCCGGCATGAGCGCCATTACGCTCACCACGCCTACGCTCGACCTCACCGCGGGCTTTGAGCGTCTGCTCGCACCGTTTGCGCGCGTGGGGCTCCCTGCGCATGAGCTCGGCATGATCATGGGCATCGCGTTGCGCTTTATGCCGCAGTTTGCCACCGAGATGAAGCAGACGGCGGACGCGCAGGCAAGCCGCGGTGCACGCGTAACGGGTGGCCCGCTCGGCGGCGTGCGTATGCTCGGCAGTGTGGCGATTCCACTGTTCACGGGCGTGTTCCGTCATGCCGAGACGTTGTCTGCCGCCATGGATGCACGCTGCTATCACGGCGAGCAGGGCCGCACGTGTCTGCATGCACTTGCATTTCGCCGCGGGGATGCGCTGGCTGCGGTTGTGACGATGCTGCTGTTTGCGTGTGTCATCGTCGTCAACCTTCAACTTGTTTAGGCGCGATTCGAGCGCAAGAAAGGGGTCCCTATGACCGACAACGACCGCACGGCTCAGCTTGAGCGCGCCTGTTCGTATCTCAGGCGCATTCCGGCGTGGTATCTGGCCACGACCGATGTGACCGACGGGCATCAGCCTCGCGTGAGGCCGTTTTCGTTTGCCATGGTCGATGACGGTAAGCTGTGGTTTTGCACGTCGCGCGACAAGGATGTGTGGGCGGAGCTGAGTGCGAATCCCAAGTTTGAGCTCTCGGGCTGGAAGCCGGGGGAATGTTGGATCGTGTTGACCGGCGAGGCCGCACTTGAGGACGACGCGGTTGCGAGCGACAAGGTGCGTCAAGCGGGTTTTAAGCACATGGTGGGCATCGGCGAGGAACACGAGAGTGCCAACGACGGCCGCCTTGCTTTCTTTTCGGTCCGCAACATTGCCGCGCGCTTCTGTGATATCGACGGCAGCGAGGAGCGCCTGGAGCTCTAGAGCGTCTCAAATTAACTACCCGTTCCGAATTAGCTAGCGCCAGGAGGACACATGGACGGATTGAATACGGTGTTGGAGTATCTGACGTCGGTGCCGGCATGGTATTTGGCGACGAGCGTTGACGGACAGCCTCATGTGCGTCCGTTTTCGTTTGCGCAGATCCAGGACGGCAAGCTGTGGTTTGTAACAGCGCGCACCAAAGATGTGTGGCAAGAGCTGCTGCAAAACCAGCGCTTTGAGGCCACGAGTTGGTGGCCGGGCCATGGCTGGCTCATCTTGCGCGGGCGTGCCGGCTTGGATGACCGGGCTTTAGGCGAAATGCGCGAAGCTGGGTGGAAGCATCTAGAGCGCCTGGGCGAGCACTATGAGGGGCCTAACGACCCCACGCTCGTCTTCTTTAGCGTCGAGGATCCCGAGGCTTTTATCTGCAATCACGACGAATGGGTGCCGGTCGAGCTCT
>URUC01000122.1 GCA_900550965.1 uncultured Collinsella sp.
TTAAGCGTGCGTTTCTAAAGAAGGCCCGTACCGTACATCCGGATGTTTCGGACGACCCCGAGGCCGAGGCCAAGTTCAAGGAGCTCAACGAGGCCTATTCCGTTCTTTCCGATGAGCAGAAGCGTGCTAACTACGACCGTTACGGCACCGCGGACGGCCCCGGTGGTTCGGGCTATGTCGACATCAACGATATCTTTGGTGGCATGGGCATGGACGACCTGTTCTCGTCGTTTTTTGGCGGCGGTGCCGGCGGTGGCGCCCGCGGCCGTCGTGAGCGTCGTCGCGGACGTGACATGGCCATCTCGCTTTCGGTGACGCTCGAGGAGGCGGCGCTCGGCTGCAAAAAGACGATCAGCTATGATCGCCTTGCTCCTTGCGAGGACTGCAACGGTACCGGTAGGGTCGAGGGTGCACAGGAAAAGCAGTGCGGCCGCTGCCACGGTACGGGCTACGTCACGACGGTTCAGCGATCGTTTTTGGGCCAGGTTCAGTCTTCCTCGCCTTGCCCCGACTGCCATGGCGAGGGCACGGTTATCGACCATCCCTGCGAGACCTGCGACGGTCAGGGCCGCACGCCTTCGCACGAAAAGATCGACATCGATATTCCCGCCGGCGTTTCGACTGGTCGCCAGCTGCGTGTGAGCGGCTTTGGCGAGGCCGGCCTTCGCGGTGAGCCTTCGGGCGACCTGATTGTCAACGTGCGCGTTGCCGACCATGAGCGCTTTAAGCGCAACGGTGACGACCTGTACCTGGTGAGCGATATCTCGATTGCGCAGGCTGCGCTCGGCTGCGAGATCGAGGTCGAGGGCATTATGCCCGACGAGGTCGTTAAGGTGACGGTTCCCGCCGGCGCCCAGTACGGCGACACCGTGAGCGTCAATAATTACGGCATGCCGCGCATTGGCGGTGGCGGTTCGCGTGGCCGCCTGATCGTGCAACTGCGCGTGGTCGTTCCCACCAATCTTTCCAATAAGCAACGCGAGCTGCTCCGTGCTTTTGCCGATGAGATGGGCGATGACGTCGCTTCCGGTAAGAAGTCGGTGACCGACCGTATCAAGAGTGCCCTCGACGATATCCTCGATTAAGGAGCCCGCGTGCTCGCACCCCATATTTCCGTCGTCAACCTCGGCTGCCGTGTCAACCGGGTTGAGTCTGACCGTATCACTGCCGATCTTATGCGCCTGGGCTTTGCTATGGTGGAGCCCCACGATGCCGATCTGATCGTCATTAACACCTGTGCCGTTACGGGCGAGGCCGAGGCCAAGACCCGTAAGGCCGTCCGTCATGCGCTGGCCCATCCAAACGAGCCCTATGTGGTCGTGACCGGATGCGTGGTCAATTTGCATCCCGAGGAGCTGTTGGAGCTTTCGGATCGCGTGATTGCCGAGCCGTCTAAGATCGATGTCGCCGAACGTGTCTGCGAGGTGCTGGGCGTTGAGTCCGATAGCGTTCCCGCCTGCAGCGATGGTGACGTGGTCGATGCGCTCGGTCGTTCTCGGCTGGGCGTGAAGATCCAGGATGGCTGCAACCACCGCTGCACCTATTGCATCGTGTGGAAGGCCCGCGGCCCCGAGCGTTCCGTGCCCGTCGAGTCCGTTCTCGAACAGGTGCGCGAAGCCCAGGAGGCCGGCGTGCCCGAGGTGGTGCTGACCGGCGTGAACCTGGGTGCCTACGATGGCAAGAGCGCGACCGACGAGCATGTCGAAATCGATGAGCTGCTCGAGGCCATCATGGAGCGCACGACTATTGCGCATGTGCGCATTTCCTCGGTCGAACCCATGGATATCTCTGAGCGCCTGCTTAAGGTTATGGCGCGCTATCCGCAGCGTATTGCCCCGTTTTTGCACCTGCCCGTACAGTCCGGCTGTACGGCGACGCTGCATCGCATGGGTCGTCCCTATAGTGCCGAGGCCTTTGAGGACACGGTGCGCATGATTCGCGCCATCCTGCCGCAGGCGTCTCTTTCGTGCGACGTCATCGTCGGTTTTCCTGGTGAGACGGACGAGGAGTTCGAGGAGTCGCTGGCGCTGTGCCGCCGCGTGGGGTTCTCGCGTATGCACGTGTTCCGCTACAGTAAGCGTCCCGGTACCCTTGCTGCCGACATGCCCGACCAGGTGCCGCCCGAGGTTATGGCCGAGCGCAGCCGCCGTATGCGAGACACGGCGCAGGAGCTCGCTATTGCCGATGCTCGTCATCGCGTGGGCACTGTCGAGCGTGCCGTGCTCGAGTATGGTGACAACCTGACGCTCGGTTCGTTCCATCATGCCCGTCTTGACGATACCTGTGGACTTACAGCCCCGTGCCTGCTCGATGTTGCTATCATCGGAGTCGATGATTCCGGCTTGGTCCATGCGCGCAGGGAGGTCCATGGAAGCCTCGAAGATTAGACTTACCGTTCCCGAGGGAGTTGATCCCTCGCGTGTTTTGGGCGCCGGCGACGGCGTCCTTCGTGCGCTCGAGAGCTTGGTTCGCGCTCACGTGGTCGCCCGTGGCGATAGGATCTCCGTAAGCGGCGACCCGGACGAGGTCGAGCTCGTGGCTCGCTTTTTCGAACATGCTTTTCGCGAGGCGGCGGCCGGTCGTACCCTGTCTGCCGACGATGTCTCGCGTTGCCTGGCCGTCTTGCGCGACGGCGAGCATGAGGCCACATCGCTTCGCGATGACGTGCTGCTTTCATACCGCGGTCGTGTCATTCGTCCCAAGACGCTTGGGCAAAAGCGCTATGTGGATGCCATTCGCTCGCATACCATCACCTTTGGCTTGGGTCCTGCCGGTACCGGTAAGACCTATCTGGCCATGGCGCTCGCCGTTGCCGCGCTCAAGCGCCATGAGGTGGGCCGTTTGATCTTGACGCGTCCGGTTGTCGAAGCGGGGGAGAACCTGGGCTTTTTGCCCGGCACCCTCGAGGAAAAGATCGATCCGTACATGCGCCCACTCTACGATGCCCTTTTTGACATGATGGATCGTGAGCGCACCGATGAGCTTATGGAGCGCGGCGTGATCGAGATCGCCCCGCTCGCCTACATGCGCGGTCGTACGCTGAGCGATGCTTTCGTGGTGCTCGACGAGGCGCAAAATACTACGCCCGAGCAGATGAAGATGTTCCTGACACGCCTTGGATTCAACTCCAAGTTCGTGATTACCGGCGACCTCAGCCAGCGCGACCTGGTGGGTCGTCGTGGTGGCTTGGCGGATGTCGAGAAGATTTTGGGCCGTGTCGACGATGTGGCGTTTGCACACCTGGAGCGCGCCGATGTGGTGCGCCATGCCCTGGTGGGTCGTATCGTCGAGGCATACGATGCTTATGATGACGTGCGTGAGCAGCGCTCGCGCGACCGAAAGGAGTCCCGTTGAGTGTATTGATCAGCAACGATGCCGAGCTCGATACGCTGCTCGACGCGCAGGAAGTGGAGCACATCTGCGAGGTTGTGCTTGCCGCCGAGGGCGTTGAACGTGAAGTCGAGATTTCCCTTTCGTATGTCGACGAGGACGAGATGCACGAGCTCAACCACGAGTGGCGTGGCATCGACCGCACCACCGATGTGCTCTCGTTTGAATGCGACTCGGCCTTTGACGAGGATATTCCCGCCGACGAGACGCTCGAGCTCGGCGATATCATCTTGGCCCCGCAGGTCATTGCCCGTCAGGCCCCCGGCTTTGGCAATAGCCCTGCCGACGAGTGCCGCCTGATGCTCGTACACGGCATGCTGCACCTGCTGGGGTATGACCATATCGAGGACGACGAGGCCGAGGTCATGGAGGCCCGCGAGGACGCCATCCTGCGCGATCTGGCGCTCGAGCGCGGCGAGGACCCCAAGCTAGTCCACGTCGGCCCCATCACCAACCACGCCCACGACTAGGAGCCGTCTATGATTCCCGGATCGAACAAGGACCATCCGTCCTTCTTAAAGTCGTTTTCTTACGCCATGGAGGGCTTCGTCACCGCCGTCAAGACCGAGCGCAACATTAAGGTCATGCTCGTGGCGGGCGTGTGCACCGTCATTGCCGGCTGCATCGTGGGGCTCGACATTGCCGAGTGGGCCACGATTATCATCTGCTGCGGCCTGGTGATTCACGGCGAGCTGTGCAATACCGCCATGGAGGCCATTGATAAAGTACGTGATACCTCTACTTCACATGAAAGATGTAGTATCATCGAAGTAATGGGCAGAAATGCAGGATACATTGCACTGTGGTGCGGCATTGCCAACGGCGCAGAGGACATTCTTCTGCCGGAGCGTTATGATTATGATGAGCAGAAGCTGATCAACAACATCATCAACAACCGGAAGCGCGGCAAGAAACATCACATCATCATCAACGCGGAAGGTATCGGACATTCCACCAGTATGGCGCGCCGGATTGAGGCAGCGACCGGTGTGGAGACCAGAGCCACGATCCTGGGCCACATGCAGCGAGGCGGAAGCCC
>URUC01000123.1 GCA_900550965.1 uncultured Collinsella sp.
CATGCGCTGCACAATACGTCGCTCGACTTCCATAAGGGCGAGATCACGGCGCTCATCGGGCCTTCGGGCTGCGGTAAGTCGACCTTTTTGCGCAGCCTCAACCTTATGAATCGCGAGATTCGCGGCTGCCGCGTGGAGGGCGAGATCAACTACCGCGGGCGCAACGTGAACACCAAGACCGAGAACACGTACGAGCTGCGTCGTTCCATTGGCATGGTGTTCCAGCAGCCCAATCCGTTTCGCAAATCCATTCGCGACAACATCACGTTTGCGCCCAAGCGCCACGGCATCACCGACCGCGACGAGCTCGATCGCATGGTCGAGGAAAGCCTGTGCGGCGCGGCGCTGTGGGACGAGGTCAAGGACAAGCTCGACAAGAGCGCCTACGCGCTTTCGGGCGGCCAGCAGCAGCGTCTGTGCATCGCGCGCACGCTGGCGCTCAACCCCGACGTGATTTTGTTTGACGAGCCCTGCTCGGCGCTCGACCCCATCTCGACGCTGGCGATCGAGGACCTGATGTCGTCGATCGTGGCCGACCGCGCCATCGTCATCGTGACGCACAACATGGAGCAGGCGTCGCGTGTGTCCAACCGCACGGCGTTCTTCTACATGGGCGATATGGTCGAGTACGACGAGACCGATGAGATTTTCCAACGGCCCAAGGATAAGCGGCTGAATGATTACCTCACCGGCATGTTCTCCTAGTCCGGGACATGCTTGAGGCCCGCGGCGGCCACGGTTGTCGCGGGACTGATTGGAGAGGCGGGTCATCTCTTGCGGGAGATGGCCCGCCTTTTTGTGTCGTGTGCTGGTGCGCTTGCCCAAAACCACCACAAAGGTGCCTGTCCCCTTTGTGGTGGTTTTCGCTATCATGGACAACGTTGAATTTCTACGAAGGAGCAGGGCATATGGCGATTCTTTTGGGATGCGATTCCATCAGCCTAGAGTTTCCCACCAAGCATATTTTCGATAGCGTGACGCTCGGCGTGGGCGAGGGCGACCGCATTGGTATTGTCGGTAAAAACGGCGACGGCAAGTCGACGCTGCTGAGCGTGCTCGCCGGCACGCTGGAGCCCGATGACGGACGCGTGACGCACCGCCGCGGCATCACGATCGGCCTGCTCGGCCAAAAGGACCAGCTTGTCGATACCGATACCGTGCATCATGCCGTTGTGGGTGACGCCCCCGAGTACGAGTGGGCGTCGAGCCCCCGTACGCGCCAGATCCTCGCCGGCCTCATTAGCGATGTGCCCTGGGAGGGCATGGTAGGCGAGCTCTCGGGCGGTCAGCGCCGCCGCGTGGACCTCGCGCGCCTGCTGATCGGCGACTATGACGTGCTCATGCTCGATGAGCCCACCAACCATCTGGACATGCGCACCATCAACTGGCTTGCGCGTCACTTAAAGGCCCGCTGGCAGCGTGGTCAGGGCGCGATGCTCGTGGTCACGCACGACCGCTGGTTCTTGGATGAGGTCTGCACCAGCATGTGGGAGGTCCACGACGGCCAGGTAGATCCCTTCGAGGGCGGCTACTCGGCATATATCCTGCAGCGCGTGGAGCGCGACCGCATGGCCGCCGTTACCGAGGAGCGCCGTCGCAACATGGCGCGCAAGGAGCTCGCGTGGCTGAGCCGCGGCGCCCAGGCGCGTTCCACCAAGCCCAAGTTTCGCGTTGAGGCTGCTCGCGAGCTGATCGCCGACGTACCGCCTGTGCGTGACGAGCTGGAGCTCAAGCGCCTTGCCGTGAGCCGCCTGGGCAAGCAGGTCATCGATGTCATCGACGTGGATGCCGGCTATGCGGATACCGATGGTGCGCCCAAGCAGGTGCTCACCGATGTGACCTGGCTCATTGGTGCGGGCGACCGCTATGGTCTTTTGGGCGAGAACGGCGCCGGCAAGTCGACTTTGCTCGACGTGATCCAGGGCAAGATTGAACCCACGCGCGGCCGCGTGAAGATTGGCCAGACGGTGCGCTTTGGCGTGCTGTCGCAGCAGCTCGAGGAGCTCGAACCCTACATGGGTGACACGATCCGCGAGGTGCTCGGCAACTATAAGAAGTACTACGTCATCGACGGCAAGGAGACTTCGCCCGAGAAGCTTTGCGAGCGCCTGGGCTTTACGACGCAGCAGCTCTGGAGCCGCATCGGTGACCTTTCGGGCGGCCAGCGCCGTCGCCTGTCGCTGCTGCTGACGATCCTGGACGAGCCCAACGTGCTTATCTTGGACGAGCCCGGCAACGATTTGGATACCGACATGCTCGCGATTGTCGAGGACCTGCTCGACGGCTGGCCCGGCACGTTGATTCTGGTGACGCACGACCGCTTTTTGATGGAGCGCGTAACCGACCAGCAGTGGGCGCTGCTCGACGGCCACCTGACGCATATGCCTGGCGGCGTCGACCAGTACCTGCGCCTGTGCAACGCCACCGCCGAGGGCGAGCCCGTGGGTGCGCCGAGTGCCAAGACCGGCACGTTTGACACCGGTGCCGCGGCAGCTGCGGCCGAAAAGCCCAAAGCGAGCGGCCAGCCCAATGGCCTTTCCAACGCCGAGCGCCAGAAGCTCCGCCGCGAGGTGAGCTCGCTCGAGCGCAAGATGGAGACGCAGCGCGCTCGTGTGGAGGATGCCGAGGCCGCGATGGCCCAGGTCGACCCCACCAACTACACGGCACTGGGCGAGCAGCAGGCAAAGATCGACGAGGCCCACGCCGCCATGGACGAGCTGGAGATGGCGTGGCTCGAGGCGAGCGAAAAGCTCGAGGGCGAGGAGTAGGCGAGGATGATCAAGGCCGCGTTTTTCGATATCGACGGCACGTTGCTGAGCTTTAAGACCCATCGGATTCCGGTGTCGGCGCAGCAGGTGCTCGACAGCTTTCGCGGGCAGGGGATTGCGTGCGTCATTGCCACGGGCCGCCCGACCTATCAGATGCCCGATTGGCTGCTCGACCTGGGCTGGGATGCGTACATTACGCTTTCGGGCCAGCACTGCTTTGATGCCAAGGGGGTTTACCGCAGCTGTCCGATTGACCCGGACGACGTTGCGGTGATCGTGGGCCAGGTGGCCGAGGGGCGCTACGACTCGCTGTGCATGCAGGGCGAGAATTCGTTTGTGAACCGCCTGTCCGAGCGCGTGGTGACGGCTGGCAGTAACGCGGGGATTGTCTACCATGAGGAGCCGTTTGAGCACGCCTTTGACGCACCGGTCTACCAGTTTTGCGCCTTTGTTGATCCGGCCGACGAGCATATCGTGACCGATTCCGTGTCGCATTCGCTCACTACGCGCTGGTGCGATCTGTTCTGCGATATTATTCCCGCTAACGGCGGCAAGGACCTGGGCGTGGCGGCGACGCTGGAGCGCTTGGGCATCGACGCGAGCGAGGCGATCGCCTTTGGCGACGGCGAGAACGACCTGTCGATGTTCTCGGCCGTGGGCACAAGTGTGGCCATGGGCAACGCGCAGGATACCGTGAAGGCCGCGGCGACCTACGTTACGACCGCCGTAGACGACGACGGCATTTACAACGCCGCCAAGCACTTTGGCCTCGTGTAGCTGCGACCCGGCACTTGGGGACGCTCCTTATCTGCCGGCAGCTGGGGACACTCCTTGCGGGGCGTTCCCATTTTGTTTTCATCTCGCACGTTTTGTGAAACGCGGCTAACTTTTTGGTCAATGCAGTAAGACATGGTCAACTTTTGCGGTAAAGTAAGCCAAGGAAAGTATCCAAAGGCTAACTAGCAATCATCGCGAAAGGCGGCCCATGGCCCTACGTGAATCCGGAGAAGACTATCTCGAATCGATCTACGTTCTGTCGGAACGTCAGGGCATCGTGCGTTCGATCGACGTTGCCGAATACTTGGGCGTAACCAAAGCAAGCGTCTCTAAAGCCATGGCGGCCTTGGAGAGCACCGGCTACGTGGAGATGGGCAAACGCGACGTGCATCTGACGGAACGCGGTCTTGAGGTTGCCCGTCAAATGTGGGAGCGCCACTGTTTTTTTGTAGGTCTGCTAGAGGACGCAGGCGTAACGCCCGAGGTCGCGTCGCAAGAGGGCTGCCACATGGAGCACTGCCTGAGCGAGGAGAGCTTCGAGAAGCTAAGATCGATGCTGAGACGGGGCAGCGACCGGGATCAGTAACCCCACCAACCAAGTCCAACTCAGACAAGGAACCCTGCCAGCAAGCGATGCCCAAGAACCACCAGCAACGTCACCGCAGGCCGGGGTCGGGCTTGGTTTTGAAAACATTCCGCAGACCAGAAGTGCCCCCGTTCGTAGCTCCGAAGGAGCAGAACGGGGGCACTTCATTGGTCGAGGACGTTTTCAAAACCAAGCCCGACCCCGGCCGGAGGGACCATGAGTGCTACAGGTTCTTGACACC
>URUC01000124.1 GCA_900550965.1 uncultured Collinsella sp.
TACCTTCTACTCCTTATACCAAGAACGAAAAAGGCCACGGTCCTGCTTGGGCAAAACGGTTGGTCTCGCTTTCGATGTCCACGTTGCGCGTGAGTGCCTCGGCAACCGTCGTAAAGGCCTGGTGTGACTTGAGGCGGCAGCCGCGCGAGCTCGAGATGAGCGTATAGCCGGCGATACCCGTCTTGGGATGGTAAGCACGGCAGAAGCCGCCATCGATGACCAGCAACTTGCCCTCGGCGCGGATGGGCTGCTCGCCCTTGGTCGTCTTGACGGGCGTATGGCCGTTGATGATGTGGCCCGTCGGCGAGCATGCCATGGGGGTGACGCCAAACTCGCGCATGATGTCGTCGCAGACCGAGGGCGACTTGGTAAGCGTAAAGTACGGGTCCATCGGCTCGATCCAGGTGCTCTTATCGGCGATGTAGGCGCGCTCAAAGGTACGCACTAGGCGCCCGCTGGCGGGTGAGTTAAAGCCGATCCACAGGTACCACATCCAGTCGAGGGCATCGCGGTCGCCGACGCGCCAGGCGCGGCGGGCGATATGGTCGCAAAAATCAAAATAATCGCGACCGGCGTGCCGGGTGCCCAGGCAGTTCATGCTGCTAAAGGTGCCGTCTTCGTTGAGCGGCACGCAGCCGTGAAAGAGCAGATTGCCGTTGGCGACCTTATACATGGAGCCGTGGGTATAGAGGAAATCGATGTGGCGATGTAGGTGATCGGCGGTGACAAACTCGGACACGAGCTTGTCGATGATGTGCTGTTCCTGGGGTGTGAGCGTGTAGGGGTCCGTCGGGTCGACGGTGGGGAAGTCGTTGGTCGTGAGCGGCCACACGCTGCCGTCGGCAAGCGTGACCGTGCCGGCGTCGTGGTCGATCTTGTCGAGTAACAGGCGGTCGGTCATATCGAACTCGGGGTGGCGCTGGATAATCTGGCCCTCGAGCTTAAAGAGCAGCACGTTGATGGCCTTGATCAACGGGGTGATGGACTCACCGGCGGTGTAGGTGGCATCGGCAAAGGCGACAAGCTCACGCAGCGAGATGCCGTAGTCGTTCTCGAGGATCTCGTAATTGTCGTAGCGTAGGTTGTTGCGCAACACCGTGGCGATGCAGGCGGGCTCACCGGCCGCAGCACCCATCCACAGCAGGTCGTGGTTGCCCCACTGGATGTCAAGCGAATGGTAGGTGAGCAGACGGTCCATAATCTTGGCCGCGCCGCCGCCGCGGTCGAAGATGTCGCCCACCAGGTGCAGGTGGTCGACGGCCAGCCGCTTGATGAGCGAGGCGAGCGACTCGATAAAGTCGTCGGCGCTGGCGGTCTCCAGGATGGACTCCACGATGCGCTCGTGATAGCGCACGCGATAGTTGTTCTCGTCCGGGTGCGTGTGCAGCAGCTCGTCGATGATGTAGGCGTAATCGCGTGGGATGGCCTTACGCACCTTGGAGCGCGTATAGCGGCTCGAAAGCGAGCGGGCGACCATGATGAGCTGGTCAAGCATCGTCCTGTACCAGGTGGGCGAGTCTTCGCGCCGGCTGCGGACCAGGTCGATCTTCTCGCGCGGGTAGTAGATGAGCGTGCACAGCTCGCCCTTTTCGTCAAAGGAAAGCGTGTCGCCAAAAATCTCGTCGACATGTTCGCGCACGACGCCCGAGCAGTTGTTGAGGATGTGCATAAAGGCTTCGTACTCGCCATGCACGTCGCTCATAAAATGCTCGGTGCCTTTGGGCAGGTTGAGAATGGCCGAGAGATTGATAATCTCGGTAAACGCGGATTGCTCGGTGGGAAATTGTCTCGACAGCAGACGCAGATACTTGAAGTCTTGCGGATTGCGATCGAATGCGACCATGAAACACCTTCCGATGGAGCTGGTAAAACTGATAAACAGCGTCAAACGTTTATCAGTATGCGCCGCCTTTGTTTCGATTGGGGATGGGCGGCTGAATTGTTAGCCGAACGGTTTGGTAAATCGATTTAGTTGAGGTAGATATGGCGGTTGAGTGGAGACGACAGAGGGTGTTTTCTCAGATATTTATGCGTGGAGTCGGTGGAGACGATGGTGGTAAAGATGTTCGCTATTTTTGGTTCGATTTGGTAAATAGTGGACATATGTACCGTATGTAGGCTCACTGTGCGATAATTTGCGCAGCAATGAGTAAGGAGCCTCATATGAGTGATTTTGTCCTGACCTGTGAATCCGCCGCCGACCGAACCCGTGAGTTCTTTGCGTCGCGCAATATCCCTGTCGTGTGTTTTCATTACGAGATCGACGATGTTGTCCATACGGACGATCTGTATCAGTCGATTACGCCGGACAAGTTTTTTGCCCAGATTGCCGCGGGCGCCATGCCCAAGACGTCTCAGGTGAGCGTGGGTGAGTACGAGGAGTTTTGGGAGCCGTTTGTTGCCGAGGGTAAAGACGTGTTGCACCTGACGTTGTCGTCGGGTATTTCGGGCACGTATGGATCGGCCTGCGTTGCGGCGCAGATGCTCGCGGATCGCTATCCCCGGGGCGGCAAGGTGCGCGTCATCGATTCGCTGGCGGCGTCTTCGGGCTTTGGCCTGTTGCTGGAATATGCCGCCGACGTGCGCGATAGCGGGGCGTCACTCGACGAGACGGCCGCTTGGATTGAGAAGCATAAACTCAACCTGCACCACTGGTTCTTCTCGACCGATCTGTCGAGCTACCTGCGCGGCGGTCGCATTTCGGCCGCGAGCGCGATCATCGGCACGGCGCTTAAGATTTGCCCGCTTATGACGGTCGATTGCGACGGCAAGCTGTCGCCGCGTGAGAAGATTCGCACTAAGAAGCGCGCGATTTCCGAGATGGCTAAGACCATGATGGCACACGTGCAGGACGGTGCGGATTATTCGGGTAAGTGCATCATGTCGCACTCGGCGTGCCGCGAGGATGCCGAGGCGGTTGCGGCGCTGATTGAGGAACAGGTTCCGCAGCTTAAAGGCAAGATTGAGATCAATGACATCGGTACTCTGATTGGCTCGCATACCGGACCCGGTACGGTGGCGCTCTTCTTTATGGGCGACAAGCGCGTGGATTAATTTGCCCCATCATGTCGCTGCGTGATTGCTCAAACGAAAACGGCCCGCCTCACGTTTGTGGGGCGGGCCAAGATGTTTTGCTAGCGTTTCTTTCCGCGGAAGAAGAAGCCGTGCAGTGACGGCTTGAGGCCGCGGTTGGCGCGATGCTCCTCGACGCGCTCGTGGATCGAAGCGACGCGCTCGATGACTTCGTCGGGAATCGGCACATCGGGATTCATGTTCTCGACCTGGCTGACCTCGGCGGCGGCGACCTGGTCGATAATGGGTACATCGTCGCGCGAAATGACAGGTGTGGCGTCTTCCTTCATCTTGCGATAACGCTGCATCATGTCGGTCTGTAGCTGCTGTGCCGAAGGCGGCGTCCAGATGATGGCGTTGGCTCCGGCGGCGATGGTTTCACGGATGCTCTCGGGCGTCTTGCCGCCCGGCGCGATGAGCGGCAGGTTGGGATAGTGTTCGCGCAGTTCACGCAGGACCTGGGGCGTGTTTTTGCCGGCGGCGATGTTGAGAATCTTGGCTCCGGCGCGCACCTTGGCGTGGGCATCGTCGTCGCAGCGAACGACCGTGGCGATGACGGGGATGTCGGCGATGTTGGTGATGTGCTCGACCATCTCGGCAGTGGCGGGGGAATTGACCACGCAGCCCGCCGCGCCCTGCATCTCGGAGACGGCTGCCATCTGCGCGGAGCGCTTACCAGTGGTGGTGCCACCGCCCACGCCTACAAAGACCGGGCACTCGGCGACGGTCAGCAGCGCCTGCGTAATGGCCGGCTGCGGCGTGAAGGGGTAAACGGCAAAGACGGCATCGGCATTGGAGTTGCGGATGACGGCCACGTCGGTGGTGTAGATGAGCGATTTGATACGACGGCCGAAGAGCGTAAAGCCGCTGGCCTCCTCGATCTCGTCGGGCATGCGGAGGGCCGCCTTGCGCAAACGCCCGACGATGGGCAGGGGCTCCATGGGGAGCAGTCCGTTGGGGGTCACGGCTACCTGGGGCTCGGTGAACTCGTCTGCGAGCTCGACCTCGGAGAAATCGACCGAGGCGACGATGTCCTCGTGAACCTCGGCGGGCACATCGATGGGGGCTTGGTCGTTTGCCGCGGCAGGCGTGTCGAAGGAGCTGGTGCCGACGAAGGCGTCGACGCGCTCGTTTAGATCGTTGAGGGTATCCATGGAGGCTCGATTCTATGTGATGACGGCCGG
>URUC01000125.1 GCA_900550965.1 uncultured Collinsella sp.
TCGAGCGCCGCGAGAAGGCCGTGCTGCTGCACAACCGTCGCGGCTTTGCGCCGTTTCTGATGTGCCGCGAGTGCGGCTGCGTCCCCACCTGCAATCACTGTTCCACCGCGCTCACGTATCACGAGCGCACCCATACGCTGCAGTGCCACACTTGCGGTTCGTCCTGGCGCGTGCAACCCTATCCGGCGCCCACGAGTCGCTGTCCCAAGTGCGGCAGCCGCTACCTGGCTAAAATGGGCCTGGGTACGCAGCAGATCGAGGATGCGCTGAACCAGATGCTGCCCGACGACGTCGCCATCATTCGCATGGATGCCGATTCCACGCGCGGCAAGGACGCGCACAAAAAGCTGCTCGAGCAGTTCGATGCGGCCGATTGCGCGGTGTTGCTGGGCACTCAAATGATCGCAAAGGGCCTCGACTTTCCCGAGGTCACGCTCGTGGGCGTGGTCAATGCCGACTTCGCCCTCAAGCTGCCGGACTTCCGCGCAGGGGAGCGCGCCTACGACCTGCTAGAGCAGGTTGCGGGCCGCGCCGGCCGCGGCGATCGTCCCGGCGAGGTTATCATCCAGACCTACCTGCCTGAGGACCCGGTCATTCGCGCCGTCGCCGAGCACGACCGCTCGATTTTTACCGACTACGACCTGGACCAGCGCCGCGACGCCCTGTATCCGCCGTTCGTGCGCTTGGCCAACATCTTGGTGTGGTCGACGAACGCGGATGACGCGCGGGGCTACATCGGCCGCATCGCGAAGCTCCTCAAGCGTCGCTGGCATGCCGCCGCGTCCGACTTTTTGCGGGCGGGGAGCGCCGTGCCCCAGGTGCTGGGCCCGGCTTCGTGTGTAATCGAGAGAGCCAAGGACCGTTACCGCTTCCATCTGCTTGTAAAGTCGCCGGTAGGGTACCATGTCTCTGATGATATCGACGCCTGCCTCAAAGAGGTTGGCTCCGTGCGCGGCGTGAGCGTGAACGTTGACGTCGACGCCTATGATTTGATGTAACAACCCGAAAGGATGGCCATGGAAGCCAACGGAATCGTACTGTCGCCCGACCCTCGTCTGCGCCAGGAGTGCGCCGTCATCGAGGAGATCACTCCGGCGATCGAGGCGCTTGCCGAGAAGATGAAGAAGATGATGTTCGACAACGGCGGTTGCGGTCTGGCTGCCCCGCAGATCGGCGAGCTCATTCAGCTTGTCACCATCGACTGCGACTACAGCGACAAGAATGACTATGACCCGTACGTGCTCATCAACCCTGTCATTGTTGAGCAGAGTGACCATCTGGTGCCGTTTAGCGAGGGCTGCCTTTCCATCCCTGGCATTAGCTGCGAGATCGAGCGTCCTGATCACGTTGTCGTCGAGGCGTATGACTTGGATGCCAACCTGATTCGCTATGAGGCCTCGGGCGATTTGTTCTGCGTGTGCCTGCAGCACGAGATCGATCACCTGCACGGCAACACCATGTTCGAGCGCCTTAAGCCCATGCAGAGGATCAAGGCGGTCAAGGAGTACCAGGACGCCCTGGCCCGCGGCGCTCGACCGGGCGAGACGGAGTAGGTCCCACCGTCCCTGGGGCGCCCGCCTATATCATCCCGTGCTCAAACATTCTCGCTGCGCTGCGAAACTGCGCGCGGGACGATATGTGGGCGCTCAGCACCGGGGACTGCGTTGTTCTGGCTCGGTTCGTCCGGGTGCCGTCGGGCCAGGGAGGGGCGTCTTCTCTGATAATTGCTTTGTTGGAAGGGCTGCTTTTATTGCGGCTCTTTCTTTGGTTTTGGGTATATTTGTTTTTGTTGAATTGTTATTGCGGATGGGCTGGTGACTTGGCTTTCCGCTGTTATTTGTAGCCGGCTCGGCTTTGGTTGAGGGGAGACGTTCTTTATGCGTATTGTGTTTATGGGTACGCCTGATTTTGCTGTGCCTTCGTTGACTTCGCTTGTTGAGGCTGGGAACGAGTTTGCGCTTGTTGTTACTCGTCCTGATGCTGTTCGTGGGCGTGGTAAGAAGCTGGAGCCGTCTCCTGTTAAGGCCAAGGCGCTTGAGTTAGGGTTGCCGGTTGTTGAGGCCAATCGTATGACGCCTGAGGTTGTTGAGGCGCTTCAGGCTGCCCAGGCTGATATTTTCTGTGTGGCTGCCTATGGCTGTATTTTGCCTGATGAGGTGCTGTATATGGCACCGCTTGGTATTGTGAATGTTCATGCTTCGCTGCTGCCTCGTTGGCGTGGGGCTGCTCCTATTCAGCGTGCCATTCTTGCTGGTGATGAGGTTGCTGGCGTTTCCATTATGCGTATTGGGCATGGCGTGGATACGGGCGCTTATTGTGCCCAGGCCTCTACGTCGGTTGCCGGCAAGCATGCTGAGGCACTGACCATGGAGCTTGGCGAGCTGGGCGGTAAGCTCTTGGCCGATACGCTACCGTCGCTTGCCGATGGTACCGCCGTGTGGACTGAGCAGGATGAGTCGCTCGTCACCCATGCTGCCAAGATTTCCAAGCAGGAGATGCGTCTGGATCCGCAGTTGGCGGCGCTCGATTGCGTACGTCATGTGCTCGCTTCGTCCGATACCGCGCCTGCTCGTTGCGTGATTGCCGGCAAGACCGTGCGCGTGCTTGATGCTGCGGCGGCTGATGTGTCGCTTGGCGAGGGCGCTGTTGCCGTCAAGAGCAAGCGTGTTTACCTGGGCCTTTCCGATGGCGCGGTTGAACTGCTCGAGGTTAAGCCTGATGGTAAGCGTGCCATGGCTGCTTCTGCCTGGGCTGCCGGCCTGCAGGGTGCCGAACTTAGGTGGGGTGTACTGTCATGAGTAAGTTGTCTCCCGCGCGCAAGCTTGCGCTCGATGTTTTGATGGAGGCCGATCGCCGTGGCATGTACGCACGTGACGTGTTGTCTTCCCGTGCTTCCGCCAAGGCCATTGACCAGCGCGATTCTGCTTTTGCCGCTCGCTTGGCGCTCGGCGTTGCCGCCACGCAGGGTATTTTGGATGAGCTGCTCGATCAGTTTCTCGATAAGCCCAAAAAGGTTGCGCCTCGTGTGCGCATGGCGCTTCGTATCTCGGCCTTCGAGATGCTCTATCTACATACGCCGGGCCGCATTGCCGTGAGCCAGGGTGTTGAACTGGTGCGCAGCGGTGCTAAGTCTGCCGCCGGTCTGGCGAACGCCGTGCTGCACAAGGTTGCGGACAACGTTGAGGACTTTGCTACTTCGTCCGATGTGGGTGAGTCTGAGCGACGCTTGGTTCGTCTGTCGCGCCTGATGGGTTTGCCGCGCTGGCTGTGCGCTCGAATTATGGCCTCGTTCGATACGCCCGAGGGCGCGCTGAACTTTGCCGGCAATCTGGCGCCCGCGCCGCTTGCCCTGCACGAGAATGCGTTTGCGACCGAGGTCGACCCGTATATCTCGCAGCTCGTTGCGCCTGTCTTCCCGGGCTGCCATGCTCCGGTCGATGCGCAGGTCACGGTGGCATCGGGCGTGTTTGAGCGTGCTGCTGCGGTTGCCTCGGACCTCAATGCCCAACTTATCGCTACTGCCGCGACACGTCCCGGTCGCTGCCTGGAGATTGGCGCCGGTCGCGGCACCAAGACCTATGTGATGATGTGCCAGGCCAAGCGTGCCGGGTATGATCGTCAACACACCGCACTCGATCTGCACGATCGCAAGTGCGATCAGAATCTCGCGCGCCTGCATAAGGCGGGTATCCCGGGCGTCCGTACGGTCTCGGGCGATGCCTGCGAGCTCAATGAGGTGCTTACGTCCTTTGACGCGATGCTTGGCGAGCCCGCCCTGTTCGACACGGTGTTTATCGATGCACCGTGCTCTGGCACCGGCACCATGCGCCGCCATCCCGAGATACCGTGGCGCCTGACCGAGAATGACGTTACGACTGAGCTGCCCCGTCTGCAGCTGACGATGCTCAAGGAAGCAGCCGTGCGCGTGGCTGCCGGCGGTGAGCTTATCTATGCGACGTGCTCGGTTTTTGATGAAGAGAACACGCAGGTCGTGGATGCCTTCTTGGCCTCTCCCGAGGGCGCCGGCTTTACCGTGGCGCCGCTCTCCGCAGCCCAGATTCTGCAGCTCCCCGAGTACGACCACGCCAAGAGCCTCGTCACCCTGCGCCAAAACGCTCGAGGCCTCTTCCAAAGCGTGCCCGTTAACGCCGACTCCTACGACGGCCACTTCTGCGCAAGGCTGGTCCGCAAGTAACGACTAAGTTGCGTTGAAATAGGGATTGAATAGCGGCTCCTACCCGCCATACAGTCCT
>URUC01000126.1 GCA_900550965.1 uncultured Collinsella sp.
AATCCAACATGGGGCACCATCGAACGTGAGACCGTCCGAACCTCGCATGGTCCGGGCGGTTTTTCTTATACCGACGCGACGTGATGGGACGTGGTATGGCAGCAACGGATATCGAGCGCGGACTCTCGACCGCCGAGGTCGAGGAGCGCATCGCCGCCGGTAAGATCAACCGCAACATGGAGCTCAAGATCAAGTCGGTCAAAGAGCTCATCATCGAGAACCTCTGCACGCTGTTCAATTTGATCAACGTGATCTTGGCGTTCCTGGTCATTTTGACCGGTTCGTTTAAGAATCTGACGTTCCTGTTCGTGGTGTTCCTCAATACCGCTATTGGCGTCATTCAGTCCATGCGTTCCAAGAAGATGGTCGATAAGCTCACGCTGCTGACCTCCAAGAAGGCCATCGCGGTGCGCGACGGCTCCGAGGTTGAGCTCGACCTGGATCAGATCGTGCTCGACGACATCATCCGCCTGGGGCGTGGCGACCAGATTCCCGCTGACGCCGTGGTGGTTTCGGGCGAGGCGCTCGTGAATGAGAGCCTGCTGACGGGCGAGAGCGATCTCATCAAAAAGCAGCCCGGCTCCGAGCTCATGAGCGGCAGCTTTATCGACTCGGGCTTGCTGCGCGCCCGCGTGATCCATGTCGGCGCCGACAACTACGTGGCCAAAATTAATAACGAGGCGAAGTACGTCAAAAAGGTCAATTCCGAGATCATGAACGCGTTTAACGCCATCGTGCGCTTTGCGAGCATCATCATGATCCCGCTCGGTTTGGCGTTGTTTGCCTTGAGTGTGAGCGAGCTGTGGGATGCCGCGGGAGCCCCGGGCGATAGCGCGCTTTCGTGGTGCTTCTCCGAGCTGTTGGCCGGCCGCGTGCCCTCGTCGGCGCTGCTGTCCACGGTGGGCGCCCTGCTGGGCATGATCCCGCAAGGCCTGGTGCTGCTGACCTCGTCGGTGCTCGCCATCGCCACGGTGCGCCTGGCCCGCCGCAAGGTGCTGGCGCAGCAGCTTTACTGCATCGAGACGCTCGCTCGCGTCGACGTGCTGTGCCTGGACAAGACGGGCACCATCACGTCGGGTCGCATGGAGGTCGAGGGTACCTATCCGCTACCGGTCGAGGGTATGGGTGTGGGGGAGAGCGACGCCGCCGTTCCCGTCGATACCACGGTGCTCGATTTTGCGCTGGCTAACGTGGCGCGTGCGACCTCGGCCGATGCCAACGAGACCTGCCAGGCGCTGCTCAACTATTACGCCGATCGCCCGGTCGAGGTGTCTGAGCCGCTGTCGGTCATTCCGTTCTCGTCCTCCAAAAAGTGGAGTGGTGCCTCGTTTGCGCAGGGCTCCTATGTGATGGGTGCGGCGCAGTTTGTGCTCTCTGATCGTGCGTTTGCCCAGGTCGAGAACCGTGTCGCCGAGCTTGCCGATACCTGCCGCGTGCTCGTGGTGGCGCGCGTGGACGGCTTTACGCCCGATGGCGATATGGTGGGCGAGGCCGAGCCCGTGGGCTTTGTGACCATCCGCGACGAGATTCGTACCTCGGCGGCCGAGACCATCGGCTACTTTAACGAGCAGGGCGTGACCCTTAACGTGATCAGTGGCGACGACCCGCGTACGGTGTCGTCGATCGCGCGCGTGGTGGGCGTGCCGGGGGCGGACGCTTATGTGGACGCCACGACGCTCGATACGCCGGCCAAGCTCGATGCCGCAGTGGACCGCTACCATGTTTTTGGTCGTGTGACCCCGCAGCAGAAGCGCGAGCTCGTGCAGGCACTCAAGCGCCGCGAGCACACCGTGGCCATGACGGGCGACGGCGTCAACGACGTGCTGGCGCTCAAGGAGGCCGACTGCTCCGTCGCCATGGCAGCCGGCTCCGATGCCGCGCGCAACGTGGCCGAGATCGTGCTCGTCGACAACGACTTTGCCTCGATGCCTGCTGTGGTGGCCGAGGGTCGTCGCTCCATCAACAACCTGCAGCGTTCGGCTTCGCTGTTCTTGACCAAGACGCTGTTCTCGATGGGCCTGGCGGCGCTGTGCATCGCACTGCCGCCGTACCCTTTCGAGCCGATTCAGATGACGCTCATCAACTTCTTCTGCATTGGCGCGCCGGGCTTTGTGTTGGGCCTGGAGCCCAACAATGCTCGCGTGAAGGGGTCGTTCCTGACGAACGTGCTCAAGCGGGCACTGCCGGCGTCGCTTGCGGTCATTTTGGCCGCGGCGCTCGATATCTTTGTGGCGCGCGTGTTCGGCTTTAACCAGCTCACGCTGTCTACGATGTGCCTACTTACGTCGTGCGCGGCGAGTGTCAGCCTGATCTGGCGTATCTCGCAGCCCCTCACGCCCTTACGTGTGGCGCTCTTTGTGTTTGTAGTTGCCGGCATCCTGACGGGCGTTATCGGATTCCCGAAGCTGCTGTCTATTGCCAACCTGTCGATGGGCCAGATGGTTATCTTGGCTGTCATCGTGGTCATCACCTGCTCGGTGTTCTTTAAGCTCGCCACGATGATGGATTCGCTCAAGCCGCGTCGTCGTCATGCCGCAACTGGTTTTGGCCGCGGTGTGCGCGTCCGCTTGGGTCGCGGTGGCGGCAAGGTGAGCTCGACGGGTTCGACGGCGGAGCGTTTTGCCAAGCGCGTCGCCGCCGACATGGCGCAGCGCCGCGAAGCTCGCACCGTTCGTGAGGCCGAGGCCCGCGCACTCGAGGGCGTGGCCCAGGCCCAGCCCAAGAAAAAGAAGAGTACCGGAGTCAAGCGCTCCCGCGTGACCAAGTCCGCCCAAGGCATCAAAGTCTCGATGCCAAGCAAAAAGAAGAAGTAACTACGCGCCCTGGCGATGTTGAATTGGTGCCTTGCTCCTGTGGGGCCGTGGCGATGTTATGCTCTAACCTCGATTGTTTGAATTGCTTCGAAAAGAGGATGCCGTGATCTGCCCGCATTGCCTTAAGACTATCGAGGACGGCGCCTCGTTCTGCCCCTACTGCAACGCTTATGTGGGTCCGGGCGATGGTCCGGAGCACACCGAGTTCGTGTTTTGTGAGGGCTGCGGTGCCCGTCTTTCTCCGCATGATCGCACGTGCCCCAAATGCGGACGCCCCGCTCCGGGTATCCTCTCCGAGGACGCGGCCGCATCCGACCTGGCAGCGGGCCGCACGGCGGGCTTTCCGCGCCTAACGCAAGAGCAGATCGATACCGAGGTGCCGCATGCGCCGGCCTCTGCCGCTGCGGTGCTTTCGGACGCCGCCGACCCCAATGAGACCTGCGTGCTGCCGGCTTTCGATAAGGATTTCGGTATCCCCAAGGTCGATATTCCCACGCCCGTTTCCCTGCATGACGATGCTCAAAAACCCAAGCGCAAGGTGCATCCCGACGAGGACGCCTATCACAAGCACAAGCGTCATATCCCCAAGCCGCTCATTATCATCGCGGTCCTTGCCGTCGTTTGCGGCGGTGCCTATTGGTTCGTGACGGCCGATCCTATGGGTGTCATGCCTGGCTTCTACGACCAGTTTGGCCAGGCCGCGCAGACGACCTTCCCCACGCGTCAAAAGGGCGAGGCCACTGAGGACGATACCAAGCAGGACGATTCTGCCGAGGTGGTCCAGGAAGAAACCGTGCTCACCGATGATCAGCTCTATACCAGGCTCGACGGTCTGTATCAGACCATCGTGTCCTATGCTGACGAGGATCAGATCGGCGAGGTCATCGATTCCTTTAACAACGGCTATCTCCGAACGCCGCTGTCCACCCGTCAGGAGCTGTCGCAGAGTGCCTACGCCCTGCGTGACCAGATTAAAAAGACGCAAGATGAGCTCAACAATCTTAAGTATCAGGACGATACGGTCTATGCGGACGACATCGCCCACTTAAAGCAGCTTGCCGAGTGGATGTATGAGCGCGTTGACGTGATCTGCCAGAGCTGGGATATCTCGCTGGCCATTCCCGATGGCGAGTCGATGAGTTCCCACCAAAGCGAGATCCTGGCGCCCATCGCGCAGGGTGGCAACAGCGCGCTGAACCAGTACGACGCCAATGTGGGTTCCTGGAAGCCGCAGCAGCGTTCCTAAAAATAGTTCGCCATAGTCGGCATAACCTACGTGCGCAATTGATGTAAGCCCGTGCTTATTGCTACAATTCGTACAAATATGCTTTAAACGCACGAGGAAGGAACCACATGTTTGGTTTTAAGAAAGAGCTCTACACGCCCGGGTATCAGCTTGTCGGCGACGAGTGCGCCGTAATCGAGACG
>URUC01000127.1 GCA_900550965.1 uncultured Collinsella sp.
TCAGATTGCCGCTTAGGGGCGTTTGCAGCGTCGGCTACGATAGATCGTCCTCGTAGGGCATTAAATCGGCAAGGTAGCCCTTCTCCTTGAGTATGGCCTCGATCTCGTCGAGGGTCTGCTCGTCCTCCGCCGCGATGCGATGGAAGTGGTAGCCGCTCGTCACCGTTAGTAGTGGAAAGCTCTTGCCGCTCTCGATATCGTGCAGGTAGCGCTCAACATCGCGACGATTGCGGATGTCCAGGTCGGCCGTGATCTTGCCGTACACACGATGGTTGACGATCACGTTGAGCACGGCGCCACCCGCGTCGACGATACTCGTAAGCTCGTCGCCCGCCTGCTCCACGCCGTGGCGCACCTTAACAAGACGCGTGGGCACGGCGGGGCTACTCGCGGCTTCCTGCAGCACGTAGCCGCGGTTGGTCGCCACGATATCGTGCCCATCGGCACGCAACAGGGCAATATCCTGAACCACGACCTGACGGCTCACGCCAACCTCGCGGGCAAGTGCGCTGCCCGAAACGGGCTCCTTGGCTCCTTCAAGCACGCCCATGATGGCACGGCGACGCTCGCGGGCGTTCATTATTTACCGTCCAGCAGACGCAGGTGCTTAAGCGAGAGGTCGAGGATCGGCGCAGAGTGCGTCAGGGCGCCCGAGCTAATATAGTCGACACCCAGATCGGCCAGGGCGCGAATGTTGCTGGCGTCCACGTTGCCCGAGCACTCGGTCTTGGCGCGGCCATCGATAAGCTCAATCGCGGCAGCCATGTCGTCGTGGGTCATGTTGTCGAACATGATGATGTCGGCGCCGGCTTCCACGGCCTCGCGCACCATGTCCAGGTTCTCGCACTCGATCTCGACCGTCGTGGTAAACGATGCATGGGCGCGCGCCATCTCGATCGCACGCATCACGCCGCCGGCGGCGTCGATGTGGTTGTCCTTGAGCATGACGGCCGTCGACAGGTTGTAACGGTGGTTGCTGCCGCCGCCGATCTCGACCGCGGCCTTCTCGAAGACGCGCATGCCCGGCGTGGTCTTGCGCGTGTCGACGAGCACGGTCTTGGTTCCCTCGAGCGCCGCGGCCATGCTGTGCGTGTAGGTAGCGATGCCGCTCATGCGCTGCAGGTAGTTGAGCGCCACGCGCTCACCCGAAAGCAGCACGCGCGCATCGCCCCGCACCTGACCCACATGGTCGCCGGCATGCACCTCGTCGCCATCCGAAACATCGAACAACACGGAGCTCTGCGGATCCAGCAGCTCAAAGGTGCGAGCGAATACGTCCAGGCCGGCGATAATGCCATCGGCCTTGGCGATGAGCTCAACGGTAGCGGGGCGCGCCGTGGGGCACACGCTCGCCGTACTCACGTCCTCAAACGTGATGTCCTCGCGCAGAGCCTGCAAAATCAGATCATCGACGACGAGCTTCATGGTAATGGGATTCATGGTCTACTCCTCCACGGCCTGTGTGCCGGCAGCACGGGCCAAATCATCGATTGCAAGGGTCTCGGCGCTCAGGGCGCGGTGACGTCCGTCAAGCGCGGGCTCACCGGCCTGCTCCACGGTCAGCGACTCGCCGGTGCGCATACGCCAAGCAGCGCGGCGGCCCCAAACTAGGGACTCGAGCAGGCTGTTGGAAGCTAGACGATTCTTGCCGTGAACACCGTTGCAGGCCGTCTCGCCAGCGGCGTAGAGCTCGGGCATCGAGGTGCGGCCGTCCTTGTCGACCCACACGCCGCCCATAAAGTAGTGCTGCGTGGGCGTAACGGGAATGGGCTCGTCCAAGATGTCGCGACCGTCCTCCAGACAGCGCGCGCGGATGTTGGCAAAGTGCCCGGTCACCACGTCGCGCTCGACGGGGGCAAAGCTCAGCCACTCGTGCTCGGTGCCGTCCTGCTTCATCTGCTCGCGAATAGCGGCGGCGACAACATCGCGCGGCTGCAGCTCGTCGGTAAAGCGCTCGCCGGCGGCATTGAGCAGAATCGCGCCTTCGCCGCGGCAGCTCTCGCTGATCAGGAAGGTGCGGCCCGGCTGCGGCGAGAACAGTCCCGTGGGGTGGATCTGCACGTAGTCCAGGTGCTCCATCGTGATGCCGTGCTCCTGCGCGATGTAGCAGGCGTCACCGGTGAGCTGCGGGTAGTTAGTCGAATGGTCGTACACGCCGCCGATACCGCCTGTCGCCCACAGCGTGCGGCGGGCATGAATCTTAAACGGCTCGCCGGCATGCACGCCCTCGGCGGCATTTGCCAGCTCGTCGGCGGGACGAACCGAGTTGTCCTCGTCCACGGAAACGGCGACGACACCGACACACACCGTGACGCCGTCACGCTCGCCCGTCAGGATGTCGGTCATGGCCACGTGCTCCAAAATCTGCACGTTATCCAGCTTGCGAACGGCCTGGAGCAGCTTGGTCGTGATCTCCTTGCCCGTAATGTCGGCATGGAAGGCAATACGCGGACGGCTGTGCGCACCCTCGCGGGTAAAGTTGAGGCTGCCGTCGGCCTTGCGCTCAAAATCCACGCCCATCGCTAGCAGATCGTTGATGACCGAACGGCTCGAACGGATCATGATGTCGACGCTCTCGCGGCGATTCTCGTAGTGGCCGGCGTGCATGGTGTCCTCAAAGAAGGCATCGTAGTCCGAGCCCTCGGGCAGTACGCAGATGCCGCCCTGCGCGAGCATCGAATCGCACTCGTCGACAGCGCCCTTGGAGAGCATGATCACGCGCGTGCTCGTCGGCAGGTTGAGAGCCGCGTACAGGCCCGCCACGCCACAGCCGGCAATGACGACGTCGCACTCCATGTCGGGGTATTGTTTGGTTTCCACAGGAATCCTCTCCCTTGTAATGTGACATGCGGGACTGTCCCTCATGTCACATTGTTCTAGCGCGCTGCGTACTCGAGCATACGGTCGAGCGTGAGCTTGGCCTGGTCTGCCGCCTCGTCCGAGACGCCGATCTGCACCTCGCCCTCGCCCGTCTCCAGGCAGCGCACGAGCTTTTCGAGCGTGATGAGGTCCATGTTGACGCAGGTGGGCTTCACCGCGGGGAAGTGGAACTTCTTGCCGGTGCCCTGGCAGCGGCGCTCGAGCTCGTAGAGCACGCCGCGGACCGTCACGATAATGAACTCGCTGGCGTCGGACTCCTCGGCATACTTGATGATGCCGGCGGTGGAGCCGATGTAGTCGGCCTCGGCCAGGACGTCGGCCTTGCACTCAGGATGCGCCAGCACGAGCGCGTCGGGGTGGGCCTCCGTCGCGTCGACGATCTGCTCGACGGTGATGATGTGATGGCGCGGGCAGTAGCCGTTGTTGAGGATGACGTGCTTTTGCGGCACCTGCTCGGCTACGAAGCGGCCCAGGTTTTGGTCGGGGATGAACAGGACGTGCTGCTGCGGCAGCTCGGACACGATCTTGACGGCGTTGGAGCTGGTGACGCACACGTCGCTCCAGCTCTTGATCTCGACCGTGGAGTTGACGTAGCAGACCACGGCAAGGTCGTCACCGTACTCGGCGCGCGCCGCGTCGACCGTCTCACGCTTGACCATGTGCGCCATGGGGCAGTCCGCGCCCGGCTCGGGCAGCAGCACGGTCTTGGTGGGGTTGAGCAGCTTGGCACTCTCGCCCATAAACTCCACGCCGCACAGCACGATAGTCTGCTGCGGCAGGCTCTTGGCGAGTTTTGCCAGGTAGAAACTGTCGCCGACGTAATCGGCAACGGCTTGGACCTCGGGCGCCACATAGTAGTGCGCCAGGATTACCGCGTCACGTTGGGCTTTTAGTTGCTGAATGGCCTCGACGAGCTCTGCGGGCACCAGTGCCGCGCGCTCCGTTGCCGTCGTTGCCGATGCTAGGCCGGCCGCGATATCGCGTGCAAGCTCCGATGCATCCATGTTCGCGCTCTGTGCCATCAAGGCCCCTCTCTTTTGGCGAATCTTGGGGCTTTAGTATGACACCTGGCTTTACAGCTGACAAGACAGCTGTAAAGCCA
>URUC01000128.1 GCA_900550965.1 uncultured Collinsella sp.
TGCGCGTGCCGTTGAGGTGCTGCCCTTTGAGGACGTTGCGGTGGATGGCGGTGCGTCGACGGAGTTGGTGGAGTGCGCGGTTCCCGCTCGCATAGTTTTTGCCTGGCAGCTGATGGATGCCGACCCGCGCGGAGAACTCGATTTGTCCGACACCGTTGTGGTGCTTGACGAGGTGTGCCGCACGGGTGACGCTGACCGGACCCGCTCACTGATGCAGCGTGCCGGGCGCGTCGTCTGCCGCAACCTGGGTCAGGTAGTGATCGCTTGCGAGCTGGGCGTGACGTTTGACGTGGCGGCGCCGGTGTTCTGCGCGAATCGGGTCACGCTTACCTGGCTGCGCGGACTCGGGGCGGGGCGGGTGTACTTGTCGGCCGAGTTGCTCGGCAATGATGCGGAGCGTGTTGCCGGGCTTGCCGCTTGTTCCGGTGTCTTGGGGCCTGTCGATGCCGACCGTCCCGAGCTCATGGTGTGCGAGCACTGCTTGCTGACTGCCGAGGGCGCCTGCGCCACGGATACAACGGGGCAGGTTCGTTGCCGTGACTGCTCGCGCCGTCAGCAGGCGCGCTTTTTGGTCGAACGTGACGGCACGCGTTTGCCGGTCGTTATCGACGCGTGCGGCAGGACGAGGATTTTCCTGTCGTAGGTGTTCGGCCGCGCCGTTTTGGTTATCATAAGAGAGTTTATGAACTTCCAGCACCGCCGTATCCGGTGAGGGTGCTATAGCAAAAGGAGGATACCCAATGCTGTCTGTTGACGAGCAAATGCGTATCATCACCTCGGGTGCAGCGCAGATCGTCCCCGAGGCCGACCTTCGCAAGAAGCTTGAGAAGGGCGAGCCCCTCAACATCAAGCTCGGCGTCGATCCCACCAGCCCCGACCTGCACCTGGGCCATGCCGTGCCCCTGCGCAAGATGCGTCAGTTCCAGGACCTGGGCCACAACGTCACCCTCATCATCGGCAACGGCACCGCGCTGATCGGCGACCCCTCGGGCAAGAACTCCACGCGTCCGCAGCTTTCGCAGGAGCAGATCGAGGCCAACGCCGAGACCTACGTGAGCCAGGCCATGAAGATCCTGGATCCCGAGAAGACCACCATCGTGCACAACGGCGACTGGATCCTTTCGATGGACCTGGCCGGCCTGCTGCAGGTGTGCTCCAAGTTCACCGTCGCCCGCATCCTTGAGCGCGACGACTTTACCAAGCGCTACCAGTCCCAGACGCCGATCGCCCTGCACGAGTTCCTGTACCCCGTGATGCAGGCCTTCGACTCCGTGCAGATCAAGGCCGACGTCGAGATGGGCGGCACCGACCAGCTCTTCAACCTGCTCGCCGGCCGCGAGCTCATGGAGAAGATGGGCATGGAGCCGCAGATTGCGCTCACCATGCCGCTGCTCGAGGGCACCGACGGCGTGCGCAAGATGTCCAAGTCCTATGGCAACTACATCGGCCTGACCGACGCTCCCAAGGATATGTTCGGCAAGACCATGTCCATCCCCGACGAGATGATCGGCAAGTACTATCGTCTGGCCAGCTCGCTCGCCCCGGCCGAGGTCGACAAGATCGACGCCGCCCTGGCCGACGGTTCTGCCGACCCCTACGAGCTCAAGCGCGCTCTGGGCCGCGACCTGTGCGATACCTACCACGGCGCCGGCGCCGGCGACGAGGCCCAGGCCGAGTTCGACCGTGTGTTCAAGGAAGGCCAGCTTGCCGACTTCCCCGAGAAGCACGTTGAGCTGACTGTTAACGACGAGGGTCAGATCTACCTCGCTGGCCTGCTCAAGGACCTGGGCCTTTCGGCCAGCGCCGGTCAGGCCCGCCGCGACATCGACGGCGGCGGCGTCAAGATCAACGGCAAGGCCGTGGCTCCCAAGAGCTACAACATCGACCCGAGCGCCCTCAAGCTGGGCGATACCCTCTCCGTGGGCAAGCGCAAGGGCTTTAAGTTGATTTAACGAGCGAGTTGACCTTACAAGTTGCAATAAGGCCGCAGCCGGGATTCCCGACTGCGGCCTTTTTTGGTTACGACGATCCCTTGGGGACGGAGGGATCATTTGGCGGTGCCGTTAAGCGGAAGGGGTGTTAGCGGGGCTTCCTTTTGGGCATACAATGGCTATTGACTTGCTGCGGTGAAGGCCTGTCCGTTCCGCAGCTGTTTTCTACGGTTAAAGGAGTATGTATGTCCGTTGAGGTCATGAGGACTGTGATCGAGGCCGCCGAGGGCCGCGTGCCCGTCGACACGCTGTTTACCAATGCGCAGATCGTCGACGTGTATGGCCAGCGTGTGGCGCCCGGTAGCGTTGCCGTCAAGGACGGTGTGATCGTCGGCGTGCTCTACGATGGTCGCGACGATGCCGCCGGTACCTACGAGGCAACTGAGGTCATCGACTGCCAGGGTCGCTATCTCGCTCCCGGTTTTATTGACGGGCATCTGCATATCGAGTCCTCGAACATCCGTCCCGCCGAGTATGCTCGCATGGCGGCGACGCGCGGTACCACCACCGCCATTGCCGACAGCCACGAGATTGCCAATGTTGCCGGTCTCGACGGCTTGCGCTTTATGATTGAGGATGGCTGCCGCGCGCCCATCTCCATCAAGTACATGATGCCTTCGTGCGTGCCCGCGCTGCCCGATGAGCAGGCCGGTGCCGTCATTACCGCTGCCGATATGCAGGCGTTTTTTGCCGAGCATCCAGGCGATGTCTTTGGTCTGGGCGAAATGATGAACCTGCCGGGCGTCTTTATGGCCGACCCCGAGACTTGTGCTCGCATCGATGCTGCCAACCAGACGCCGTCCAAGCAGGTTGACGGCCACGCGCCGCTCGTTGCCGGTAAGGACCTCAACGCCTATGCCGCAGCGGGCATTATCGCCGACCACGAGTCGACGATTCCCGAGGAGGCGCTCGACAAGCTGTCCCGCGGCATGTATGTGATGCTGCGTGAGGGCACGTGCAGCCACGACCTGGCCAATTTGTCTCCGATGCTGCTGGAGAATCCTGCCCGCGCCCGCCGCTGCTGCTTTGCGACCGACGACCGCGCTCCCTCCGACGCGCTTTCGACCGGCATGATCGACAATGCCTGCCGCGTGGCCATCGAGGCCGGCATCGACCCGGTGGTCGCCATCTCCATGGCGTCCCTCTCCACGGCTGAGGCATTTGGCTTGGACCACGGCTGCCGTGACCCGCACGAGCTCCGCGGCGCAATTGCCCCGGGCAAGCGTGCCGACCTGCTGTTGCTCGATGATCTGACGTTTGCCAAGGCTCCGCATCGTGTTTATGCCGCCGGTGCTCTGGTGGCGCTGGACGGCGCCTTTGTGGGCGAGGTTGCGCCCGAGATGGCCGAGGTCGCGGCCCTTGCCGATGAGCTGCGCGCCTCTGTTAAACTGCCGAAGCTTTCGCTCGACGTGTTCGACTATGCCTTTAAGCCGGGCGAGGCCGTGATTGACGTAGTGCCGGGTAAGGCCATCACGGGTATGGCTCGCCCCGAGAGCGCCGAGGGCCTGCGCCGCATTATGCTGATTGAGCGCCACGGCCGCGGCGTGTCACTGCAGGCCGAGGGCGCCGACGGCGATGGTCCTGCTGGCCTGGGCCTGGTCGGCAAGCATATCGGTCGCGGCTGGGTGCGTGGCTTTACTATCACCGGTGGCGCTATCGCCTCGACGATCGGCCACGACTCGCACAACGTGTGCGTGGTGGGCGACAACGCCGCCGATATGATGGCTGCTGTCGAGGCCGTGGGCCAGGGCGGTCACGTGCTGGTGCGCAACGGCGAGGTCGTGGCTCGTATTCCGCTGGCGCTCGGCGGCCTGATGAGCGAAGGCACTGCCGAAGACGTCGCGGCGCAGCACGACGACTTTATGGCCAAGGCGCGCGCCATGGGTATTGAGCCGCCGCTCGACCCCATCATGGGCATCATCTTCCTGCCCCTGCCGGTCATCCCGACGCTCCGCATCCGCCCCGAGGGCATGTTCGACGTTACAA
>URUC01000129.1 GCA_900550965.1 uncultured Collinsella sp.
TGGTGCTTGCCGGTGCCACGGTGGTTCTCAACCCGTCGGCTTCGGACGAAATCATCGGTAAGGCAGATTACCGCCGCAGCCTTATCTCTAACCAAAGTGCGCGCCTGTACTGCGCCTATGCCTATGCGGACGCGAGTGAGGGCGAGTCTACGACCGATATGGTCTTTGCGGGCGAGAACCTCGTCTATGAAAACGGATCTAAGCTCGCCGCCACGAAGCTCCTCACCTGCGATATAGCGGTGGCCGATGTCGATCTTGACCGCCTGGTTGCCGAGCGCCGTCGCTCGACGACGTGGACGCGCGCGGACGATGCGCCGGAGGCCACGACCGTTGAGTTTTCGTTTGAGGGCGTGTTGGCCGAAGAGCCTGTCCTGCGCGATGCACTCGGCATCGACCGTGTCTTCCCCCGCGCACCCTTTGTTCCGGCCGACCATGGTGACCTGGCCGAGCGTTGCGAGACCATCCTCGACCTGCAGACCGCGGGCCTCAAGACCCGTCTTGCCCATACGGGTACCAAGGCGGCTGTCATCGGTCTTTCAGGCGGTCTGGACTCCACGCTGGCGCTGCTTGTGACCGTGCGTGCCTTCGATGCGCTGGGGCTGCCGCGCACGGGTATCACGGCGGTTTCCATGCCTGGCTTTGGCACGACGCATCGCACTAAGTCGAATGCCGAGTCGCTCGCTCGCGACCTGGGCGTGAGCTTCCGCGAGGTTTCGATCCACGCGGCTGTGGAGCAGCACTTCAAGGACATTGAGCACGATCCGACCGTGCAGGACGTGACCTACGAGAACAGCCAGGCCCGCGAGCGTACGCAGATCCTGATGGATCTGGCCAACCAGGCTGGCGGTTTTGTCATCGGCACGGGCGACCTGTCGGAGCTGGCGCTCGGCTGGGCTACCTATAACGGCGATCACATGAGCATGTACGCCGTCAACGCGAGCGTGCCCAAGACGCTTGTGCGCCATCTGGTGCGCTATGCGGCCGATGTCTTTGGTGGGCGCATTGCCGAGGTCCTGCTCGATATCCTCGATACGCCAGTGTCCCCCGAGCTTCTGCCGCCCACGGGCGATGGCGAGATTGCGCAGAAGACCGAGGATTTGGTGGGGCCGTACGAGCTGCACGATTACTTCCTCTATTACCTGCTGCGTTTTGGCTTTGAGCCGGGCAAGATCTACCGCATGGCGCTCAAGAGCTTTGAGGGCGTCTACGACGCCAAGACTGTTCACACGTGGTTGCGTACGTTCTACCGTCGCTTCTTTGCCCAGCAGTTTAAGCGCAGCTGTCTGCCCGATGGTCCCAAGGTGGGCTCGGTGACACTCAGTCCGCGCGGTGATTGGCGTATGCCGAGTGACGCCAGCTCGCATCTGTGGCTTGCGCAGATCGACGCGCTCGATGCAGTTGACTAAGGTTGGCTAAATTGAACCAATACGGGGGTTGCAAGCGTTACACTTTTGCAATCTGATGGCCCGTATCGCGCGGCGCTCTTGTCAGAGCGCCGCGTTTTTCATATCGAAAGGTGGCACCATGCAGGCATCGCAGCGTCTCGACCGCTTTGGCGCGGAGGTCTTCGCCTCGCTCAACAACAAGCTCCTCGCGCTGAAGGCTCAGGGCAAGACCATTTACAACATGAGCGTGGGCACGCCCGACTTTAAGCCGTACGACCACGTGGTCGAGGCGCTCACGCAGGCGGCCCAAGATCCCGAGATGTGGAAGTACGCCCTGCGCGACCTGCCTGAGCTTAAGCAAGCCGTGTGTGATTACTACGAGCGTCGCTTTGGCGTTTCGGGCATTACGCCGTCCATGGTGCAGTCGTGCAACGGCACGCAGGAGGGCGTGGGTCATTTGGGCTTGGCTCTGCTCGATCCGGGTGACACCATTCTAGTTCCCGATCCGTGCTACCCGGTCTTTGAGGCGGGTGCGAAGATTGCCGATGCCAAGCTCGAGTACTATCCGCTGGTTGCCGAGCACAATTACCTGCCCTATGTGGCGGGCATCGATCCCGAGGTGGCCGATCGTGCCAAGTATATGATCGTGTCGTTGCCCGCCAACCCGGTCGGCTCGGTGGGCACGCCCGAGGTCTACGAGGAGATCATCGCTTTCGCCCGCGAGCACGACCTGCTCATCGTCCATGACAACGCGTACTCCGACATCGTGTTCGACGGCGAGCCGGGCGGAAGCTTCTTGCAGTATCCTGGTGCGCTTGAGGTGGGCGTGGAGTTCTTCTCGCTTTCCAAGTCGTTTAACGTTACCGGTGCGCGTATCGGCTTTTTGGTCGGCCGCGAGGACGTGGTCTCTGCCTTTGCCAAGCTGCGCGGCCAGATCGACTTTGGTATGTTCTTCCCGATCCAGAAGGCTGCTATCGCCTGCCTGAACGGTCCGCGCGATGAGGTCGAGGCGCAGCGTCTGAAGTACCAGGAGCGCCGCGATGCCCTGTGCGACGGTCTTGAGGGCTTGGGCTGGGAGCGTCCCAACGCGCATGGCTCTATGTTTGTGTGGGCCAAGCTTCCCGGTGGTCGCACCGATTCCATGGCGTTTTGCGAGGAGCTTATGGAGAAGGCCGGCGTTGTGGTGACGCCGGGCGCGAGCTTTGGTCCTTCGGGTGAGGGGCATGTGCGCATGGCGCTGGTCCTGCCGCCCGATCAGATCGCTTTGGCTGTCGAGGCCATTCGCGAGGCGGGCCTGTATTAGAAAGCTATTCCGCTCGTCAATAGCTCGAAACCGATTTCGTGCAGTTATTTTACGAATCCTGCAAACAATTTCGGTAAACGGTCGATTTTTGGCTGCGAATAGGAGCATAATCAAAGTCCCGATTGGATGTATTGGGATTACGGCAAGCCGCTCGGGTCGTTCCCGGGCGGCTTGTTTGTGGAGAGAGATGGGAGTTTCTAATGGTTAACGAGAAGAAGGTCGCTATTGTCGGCTGCGGTTTCGTTGGTTCGTCTTCGGCGTTCGCGCTGATGCAGAGTGGTCTGTTCTCCGAGATGGTCCTCATCGACGTGGACAAGAACCGCGCCGAGGGTGAGGCCCTGGATATCGCGCACGGCATGACGTTTGCCGAGCCGATGAAGATCTACGCCGGCGATTATTCCGATGTCGCCGACGCCGCCATGATCGTCGTCACCGCTGGCGCTGCCCAGAAGCCCGGTGAGACTCGCCTGGACCTGGTCAACAAGAACGTCAACATCTTTAAGTCCATCATTCCCGAAATTAAGAAGTCTGGCTTCGACGGCATTCTGCTCATTGTCTCCAACCCGGTCGATGTTCTGACCTATGCCGCCATCAAGATGTCCGGCCTGCCCGAGGGCCATGTCATCGGCTCCGGCACCGTGCTCGACACTGGCCGTCTGCAGCAGATGCTTGGTGCCCACGTCGAGGTTGACCCGCGCGATGTCCAGGCCTATGTCATGGGTGAGCACGGCGACTCTGAGTTTGTCGCTTGGTCCAGCGCCCAGGTTGCCGGCGTGCCGCTGAACACTTTCTGCGAGCTTCACGGTCATCTGGAGCATGAGGCTGCCGAGAAGCGCATCGCCGAGGACGTCAAGAACTCCGCCTACACCATCATCGAGAAGAAGCACGCCACCTACTATGGCGTCGCCATGGCCGTCAAGCGCATCTGCACCGCCGTCATGCGCGATGAGCAGACCGTTCTGCCCGTCTCCTCGCTCATGGTGGGCGAGTATGGCCTGTCCGATCTTGCCATCTCCATGCCGACGGTCGTTGGCCGCGACGGCGTCGTCTGTCGCGTCCCCGTGCCGCTGAACGATGACGAGCAGCATGAGCTCACCGCCTCCGCCAAGGCCCTCAAGGACATCATCGACAGCGTCGACTTCTCCTGCTAAATCAAGCTCGCTAGAGCGAAAAGCTACAATGAAGGCGTCCGGGTCCACACGGCCCGGGCGCCTTTTTGGTGCAAAGTAACCTGACCCCAATGCACCATAGTTGCCCCAATGCACCATAGTTGATGG
>URUC01000130.1 GCA_900550965.1 uncultured Collinsella sp.
ACCCCATCTTGCCCCTCAATCGTCGGTCGCGTACATAGAGTACGCTTCCCTCCTCTTTCGCGGCAACCTGGGGCACCCGGAGCCCGCTCGCTGTCGTGGCCGGGGAAGTGGGTTTTCCGTTCTTTTCACTAATCGATTGATTCGCCCCAGGAGGCTCGAGCCCGTGAGGGAGCGAGCGTTTTGGGGCGTGGCTGTGGCGTTGTTTGCCGCGAATGTCCGCTTTGGGCGTATCATCGTGGGCATCTCGCAAAACCTCGTTGCAAGGGAGTCGCACCCCATGGCTACAGAAAAGTCCTCTTCGCGCCCATGGATGTCCGATGCCGCGATTTATCAAATCTACCCGCGCTCGTTTAAGGATTCGACTGGTTCGGGTCTGGGCGATATCGCGGGCATTACCCAGCAGATGGACTATCTTGAGCGGCTGGGTATCGAGGCCATCTGGCTGAGCCCGTTTTACCCATCGCCTCTCGTCGATGGCGGCTATGATGTGGCGGACTACTGCGATGTCGACCCACGTCTCGGGTCGCTTGACGACTTCGATGACATGATCACTGCGGCTCACGCGCACGGCATCAAGGTCATCGTCGACATCGTGCCCAACCATTCGTCCAACCAGCACCCCTGGTTCAAAGCCGCTCTTGCCGCCGGCCCCGGATCGCCCGAGCGCGCCCGTTATATCTTCCGCGATGGTCGCGGCGAGCATGGCGAGCTGCCTCCCACCAATTGGAATGCCAACTTTGGCGGCCCCGCCTGGACGCGCGTCGCGGACGGTCAGTGGTATCTGCACATGTTTACGCCCGAGCAGCCGGACTTTGACTGGTCGTGCCCCGAGGTTCATGCGTTCTTTTGCGACGTCCTGGCGTTTTGGAGCGATCGAGGCGTCGATGGCTTTCGCATTGATGTGGCGCACGGTCTCGCCAAGGATCTCGACCGCGATGACCTCGACCGGTGGCATCTCGCCGAGGGCGATGACATGGTTGACGACGGCACCCATCCGCTGTGGGACCGCAACGAGGTCCACGAGATCTATCGCGAGTGGCGCCGCGTGTTCGACCGCTATGATCCGCCACGCAGCGCCGTTGCCGAGGCGTGGGTGCTGCCCGAGCGCCAGTATCTCTACGCGCGTCCCAGCGAGCTTGGCCAGACATTCAACTTTGAGTTTGCCAAGGCCACTTGGACCTATGATGACATGCACGCTGCAATCGAGGAGGGCTTGAAGGCAGCTATAGAATCCGATTCCGCCTCGACCTGGGTGCTCTCCAACCACGACGTGCCGCGCGTGGCGACGCGCTATGCCCTGCCGCAGATCAAGGCGACGCGCTACCACCAGATTGCGCTCGACTGGCTCTTACGCGACGGGTCGTCTTATGACGAGGACCGTGAACTCGGCGAGCGCCGCGCGCGGGCGGCCCTTTTGCTCGAGCTGGCGCTTCCGGGCTCGGCATACGTGTATCAGGGTGAGGAGCTCGGCCTTTTTGAGGTGGCCGATATCCCGTGGGCCGCACTCGAAGATCCTACTGCGACCAATACGCACGGACCGAAGCGCGAGAAGGGGCGAGACGGCTGCCGTGTGCCCCTGCCGTGGGTGGCGGCGGACGATCCCGCGCAGGGCGGATCGTTTGGGTTTTCACCGGCGGACGCCGATGCGGCGCCCCATCTGCTGCAGCCTGCATGGTTTTCCGATTACGCTGCCGATAGGGAAGAAGCGGACCCGACATCGATGCTTGCGCTCTATCGTGACGCCCTCTGGCTGCGGCGCAAGCTGCGCGGGCGCGCCAACGATCTTAAGTGGCTTGATCTTGACGGACGCACCGGCCTTGCGGATGGTGCCGAGGGCGCTGAGGGTGGCGTCATCGCCTATCGCCGCGACAACGGCTGGGCGTGTGTGACGAACTTCGGTGCAGCACCCGTGGAGCTGCCGGCGGGCAGGGTCCTGCTCACCTCATCACCGCTTGTAGACGGCAGGCTCGCGCAGGACAGTTCTGCCTGGATCATGCTCGCTGAGTTGTAGGGGCCTCTTGCGGCGAGTTTGCGTTTGCCTGTGCTTTCCGTGGTGGCTGATGTCTTTGCGAGGTTCGCGAGGGCGTCGCAAAACTTTTCAAAAAAAGTTCTTGCATAGGATGCGGGTATCACGTAAGATTAATCCTCGTAAGCGGACATGGCTCAGTTGGTAGAGCACAACCTTGCCAAGGTTGGGGTCGCGGGTTCGAGCCCCGTTGTCCGCTCCATTTGGGCGTTTAGCTCAGGGGGAGAGCGCTTCCCTGACACGGAAGAGGTCAGAAGTTCAAATCTTCTAACGCCCACCAAATGTTCGCAGCCCAGAGGCTATGTCCTCTGGGCTGTTTTGTTTTGGTCGCCAAATGGGTCGCCAAATCGTCGGCAAAAGGTACCTCGATTCATGAAAGAGCGGTTCTGAGCGTCAGTTTAGCCTTGTCATCTCAATCGAGTGGGGTTGACCATTTTGAACATAACCGTGCACCTCGTTGACGTTTCTGCGATCGATCCCGGCGAGACCGTTGATATGGCATCAATCGCGGGACGTTATGCCTCGCGTGCCTCCAATGGAGATCTCCCCATTGCGTCTCGGAGGGAAGCTGCGGGCGTGGGTCTGCTGCTTCGCGACGCCCTGGGTGTCTTCGACGACACCCAGCTTGCGCGTTCTGCTTTCGGCAAGATCGAGCTTGCGGATGGGGAGGCCCCCTCTATTTCCATTTCACATGGCGGAAGCGTGGCCGTCCTCGCTGTTTCCGATGTTGCTCGGTCGGTCGGAGGACCTATTGGCGTGGATATCGAGGCGGTCGATGAGATTGTACCTATTGCGGTTGAGCGTATGGCGAGCTCAAGGGAACGGGCGTGGATTGACGCTGCGGCAGATTCGCAGGAACGCGCCTTTCGGCTGTGTCGGGTTTGGACGCGTATCGAAGCCGTCCTGAAGGCGGAGGGGTCCGGCTTTTCAATCGATCCCCGCAAAGACGGGTTGCCGAGCGGATGGTTTACTTCCTCGGTGGTGTTTGGCCAGTGTGTCATCTCTTGTGCAGCGCGTTCTATGCCCCATATCGCCATTGAGGAGCATGCCTTTCGGGTAGCATAGTAGCCAATCGCCAACATGGGAGGCCTTCTATGTCACTGAACGCTAAAAACGATATTGCTTCGCGGATCGAAGGCGCCGTCTTTGAACTTATGGCGACAACGCCTGTGCAATCGATTAAGGTCACCGACGTACTCCGTCTTGCCCATACATCAAAATCAACCTTCTATCGTTGTTACCGCTCTGTCGATGATGTGGTCAAGCGCTTTGAAGATGAGCTGCTCCAGAACATGCAAGACATTAACGACGTTGCCCTTGAGGCTCGTTTTGGTGATGCGCAGCTTGATCCCACGCCCACGATGATCAAGCGCATGGAAATCCTCAAGGCCAATCGCTCGAAAGTCCTGGCGCTTAACAGCGATAACGGTGATCCCGTGTTTGCACACAAGGCAACGATCTTCATGCATGACTATTTTCGCGATCGTTTGCGGTCGACGTTTTCAGATGAGACGGACCTCGATCTGTATCTTGCTTTTGCGCTTGCGGGCCACCATAACCTCATCCAGTATTGGCTCGAAGTCCGGCCTGACCTTGAGGCACGAACCGTTGCCGCCGCGCTCAATCGCATGTTCTACGCACCGCTCTTTGTCGACGATGCATCGCGCCATTGGCATCCGCGGATCCCTGATTTTGAAAAGCCGCTCGGGTGAGCGGCTGTTTTTTAGGGATGAACGGTTGCGCATGCAGTGAACTCAAAGCGTTCCAGCCCTATGAATCGGCTTTAAGCATAGTCATTTATCTGCTATTTGGAACGAAATTTAGCTATGCGTACCAAATGATGGGACACATAGCGGCATTTTGTCCCACGGCACCAAATAAACCACTCTTACACTA
>URUC01000131.1 GCA_900550965.1 uncultured Collinsella sp.
CATCCAGAGTGCTATCGGCAACAAGATCATCGCCCGTTCCACCGTCAAGGCGCGTCGCAAGGACGTTTTGGCCAAGTGCTATGGCGGCGACATCTCGCGTAAGCGCAAGCTGCTCGAGAAGCAGAAAGAGGGCAAGAAGCGTATGAAGGCCATCGGATCGGTCGAGGTCCCGCAGGAGGCCTTTATGGCGATCCTCAAGGTGGACGAGTAGGTCTATGGCTCTTTCCGAATATAGTCTGCGGCTGCTGGGCGCCTATGCCGAGCAGCCGTTCCTTATGGCTCCCATGGCGGGCGTGACCGACCCTGCCTATCGCATCATGTGTCGCCGCCGCGGTGCCAACCTTGCCTACAGCGAGATGGTGAGCGTGGCAGGCCTTGCCTATGCCAGTAATAAGACGTGGCGCCTGGTGCTACCGGCCGACGAGGAGCAGCAGATTTGCGTGCAGCTCTTTGGCTCCAAGCCCGATCAGTTTGCGAGCGCCGTCGCCGCCGTCGAGGAGCGCGTTGGCGATCGCCTGTCGCTCATCGATATCAATATGGCATGTCCCGCCCGCAAGGTCGTTACCAAGGGCGAGGGCTCGGCGCTCATGCGCACGCCCGACCTGGCCGAGAAGATCGTCGAGGCCACGGTGGGCGCGGCGCACGTGCCCGTGACCGTCAAGATTCGCAAGGGCTTTTATGCCGAGGACCGCAATGCCGCGACATTTGCCCAGATGCTTGAGGGCGCAGGGGCTGCCGCAGTCGCCGTGCATGGTCGTTGCGCCACGCAGCTCTACACGGGCCAGGCCGATTGGTCGGTCGTCGATGAGGTTGCCGACGCTGTCGAGATTCCCGTGATTGGTTCGGGCGATGTGTTCTCGGCCGAGGACGCTGCTGAGCATCTGCACGGCTCGGGTGCCAGCGCGGTGTTTATCGCGCGCGGCATCTACGGCAATCCGTGGGTGTTCGGCGATGCCCGAGCCCTTGCACTCGATGGCACGCCGGTTCCTTCTCGCTCCTCGGTCGAGCGCCTGGAGGCTCTGCGCGAGCACCTGACGCTGACGCATGAGCTCTCATGTCGCGCGCCCGCACGTACGCAAGCTGGTACTTAAAAGGCATGCCCCATGCCGCCGCCTGGCGCGCTCAGGTGGTGCGTTGCTCTACGTACGAGGAGTTCATGTCGCTGGTCGATGATATCGAGCGCGATGTGGTGGCCTGCGAGGCCGCGCTTGCCGCCGGTGAGTCGGTGCCCGCTCATCCGCTGGAGGCTTAAGGGTGGCCGTTACCGCGCTGTACGTGCACGTGCCGTTTTGCGCTCAAAAATGCCGCTATTGCGACTTTGACTCGCGCAGCTTTGCTCTGTGTGATTTGGATGCTGCGCTCGATTCCTATTTTGAGCAGCTGTATGCGCGCCTCGATTCCTTTGGCGACGCCGGGGCGCTTGCGCAGGTCCGCACGGTCTATATTGGCGGCGGCACGCCCTCACTGGCTGGGGAGCGCCTGGTGAAACTTGCCCGTCGTATCTCCATGTGGTGCAAGCCCGTTGAATTTACTTGCGAAGCCAATCCTGAGTCGCTGACCGTCGAGCTCGCCACCGCGCTTGCCGAGGCGGGTGTCACGCGCATCTCTCTGGGCGTGCAAACCCTCGACAATACCGAGCTGGCTGCTATTGGCCGCATTCACGATGCTAATCGGGCACTTGCGGCTATCGCGACGGTGAAGGAAGTTGGCCTCGATGTGTCGTGCGACCTGATGTGCGGCCTTCCCGGGCAGACGGCCGCAAGCTGGCGGAGCACGCTCGATGGCGTGCTGGCGGCGGCGCCGCATCATGTGTCGATCTACCCGCTCACGCTTGAGGAGGGGACGCCTCTTTATCGCATGGCGTGCCGTGACGAGTCGCTCGAGCCCGATGAGGATTTTCAGGCTTCGTGCATGGACGCGGCGCGTGAGCGCCTGGGTGCGGCCGGCTATCATCCGTATGAGGTGGCGAGCTACGCGCTCGACGGCCATGAGTGCGCCCATAACATTGCCTACTGGACCGGACAGGGCTACCTGGGCCTGGGTCGTTCTGCCGCGGGCATGCTCGACGACGAGGATTTCGACCGTCTTGCAGGTTTGTTCCCCGGCGTGTCTTCTCGAGGCGATGCGTACCGCGTGCGTCTGGTGCAACGTGACGATGACGCGACGGCGTTCGAGGCCGAATATCTGTCGCAGCGCGAGGCTGTCGCCGAAGACTTGATGCTCGCTTGTCGCATGACGCGCGGTGTTGCGTCCGACCTGTTGGCTCGTGCAGCTTGCGTCATCCCAACGGGCGAGCTGGCAGCTGCCTGCGATCGTGCGCTCGAATTGGGTCTTGCCACTTGGGTGCCCGAGACGCTCGGGATTCATGAGGGACCCTTCACCTCGGCAGATGTCATCGCGGGCCATGTTCGAGCTCGTCTGGCGCCGACCCATCTGGGCTGGCTCGATGGAAATGTTCTGTTCGAGCTGTTTTGGGATCTAGCTTAGGCCGCTCGGGTAGAATTACCGGAATATATACGCTGCTGTGAGCAGGAGGTTGCCGCGCATGGCGACGATGAACGAAAAAGATTACTACGAGATTCTGGGTGTCTCCAAGGACGCCACCTCGCGTGATATTCAAAAGGCCTTCCAGCAAAAGGCCCGTAAGCTCCATCCGGACGTCAATAAAGAGCCGGATGCCGAGGAAAAGTTTAAAGAGGTTTCCGAGGCCTACGCCGTGCTTTCGGATGAGCAAAAACGTGCGCGCTACGACGCCATGCGTTCTGGCAATCCCTTTGCCGGTGCTCCTACGGCTTCGCCCTATGGTGGCGGCTACGCCGGCAGCACGGGCTATGGTAATCCCTTTGAGGGCGGCTTTCCCTTTGGTGGCGCCTGGGGCCAGCAGCGTCGCGGCCAGGCTGCCTACAATCCCGAGAACGGCGCCAACGTGGTCGTCGATATCAAACTCGACGCCAAGGAGGCCAAGGGCGGTGCCCGCAAGACCGTCCGCTACACGCGCTTCGATACCTGTAGCAACTGCGGCGGCTCGGGCTCCGTTTCGTCTGAGCATGCCCATACCTGCCCGAGCTGCGGTGGCCGCGGCCACATCGACGTCGATCTGTCCTTCCTGTTTGGTGCGGGCACGTTCCAGTCGGTCTGCCCCGAGTGCGGCGGTTCCGGTAAGGTCGTGGCCGACCCCTGCCCCGATTGCGGTGGCAGCGGGCGAACCCGTGTGACCTCCGAGCAGACGATTGAGTTTCCTGCCGGCACGCACGATGGCGACGAGGTCCGCATTAGCGGCATGGGCCACGCCGGCACTAACGGTGCCGCGGGCGGCGACCTGGTCGGCCGCGCCCATGTTGAGGCCGAGCGCTTGGAAGGCAAAGCTCGTACTGGCTTTTACCTGATGGGCATTGTGGCGCCGTTTTTGGTGCTGTCGGCCATCTCGGGCGTGTTCTCGGCCTTTGCCGTCATGTGCTTTATTCCGTTTACCATGGGCCTGTTCATGGTGCTTTCGGACGGTGTGCTTCATCGCAGCCTGCTGTGGTGGAAGCGCGGTGCGATGCAGTTTGCCAACGGTTTTGCCAACGGCTTCATGTTCGCGCTCGTGTCGGTTTGGTTCGCGAGCTGCTCGCAACGGGCCATGCTTTCGCCGTATCAAATGCAATAACATCAAACCCTTTGTTTGCGGTCGGCCCAGCTTGGGTATAGGACGCACTGTGACAATAATGAAAGTCGGAAGGATTCGGTCGTGTCGGAAAATAGGGATTACTACGAGGTGCTTGGTGTCGACAGGGATGCCGACGCGCGGACGATTAA
>URUC01000132.1 GCA_900550965.1 uncultured Collinsella sp.
CCTCCCGGCGCATTCCGCAGGGGGAGCGATATTTTGCAGCACGAAGTGCGCAGCAAAATATCGCTCATGCCCGAGGATGCGCCGGGAGGCAGCACCGATTCGGGGCCGGACATGCGGATCTACCTGCGCAATTACAAATTCGTAAACTTTTTTGAAAAAAGTGCTTGCACAGTTCTCGAATCATAGGTTATTATCTTCCTCGTTGAACGCGCGGGTCCAACAAAACGAAGCGCGAATCAACAACATAGCATGTCGGAGTGGCGGAATTGGCAGACGCGCTAGCTTGAGGTGCTAGTGACCGCTTTTTGGTCATGCGGGTTCAAGTCCCGCCTCCGACACCATCGCATTTGAGAAGCCTCTTCGGAGGCTTTTTTGTTACCGATAGACGGTGGGGTCCACGATGGAAACGCTTGAACGCAACGAGTGGGCAGACGTTGCCCAACTAGTCGAGATCACGAGCGATGCTGTCATCATCTGCGAGCTCGACGGAACCATTCTGCATGTGAATAATCGCTTACTTGGTTTGATGTGCGAGGAACGCGCCGACGTCATCGGTGGAGATGTTAAAGACGTCCTGTACTCGTCCTCTTTTGAACGTGCGACGGAACATCGTCTGCCATTTGAAACTGATGGCTCCGAGAACGAACTGATGCTCAAACTGAGTGACGGCTCTTTTATTCCCGTCTTGGTTCGTGCGGGCTCCGTAACGCCTCCACGCATCTTTGGGCGCCGCGCACCACGTGTCCTGGTGGCGCTTCACAGTATCGAGGAACAGTATTCTCACGACCGGCAACTCAAGCGTGCGTTATCGGAGCTTAGAGTGGCGAACAAGCGTCTCTCTGGCACGCTCTCGGTCATTATGAGCACTGTGGGCTCCGATGAGTTACCCAGCCTGCTTGATACCGTTTTGAACCAGCTTGTAGGAACGCTCGATGCTTCGGGTGCCGCTATCTATTTTTCTGAGAGCGGCGGCTTTAAGCTTCAAGGAGCTGCTCGACAGCTACCTGCCCGAGTTTTTGCCGTATGGCGCTGGCATTCCGACGTATGTTCTTCGCGAGTCGCGTGCTTGTCGCTTGTCGATTCAACAGGACCTTGAGGGCGATAAGGCCGCCTCCGGTATGTTCATGGACCTGGATAATCGTTCTAAGCACCTGTTGCGCATGCAGGATATGCCTCCGTACCGCAGTGAAATCTGTCTTCCCGTTTTTTACGGTACGCAGATCCTTGGCGTGCTGGAAGTTGGTTGGAAACGCCCCCAGGCACCGCTCGCCTATGACGTTAATGTGCTCGAGGTCATTTGCGATTACCTGTCTATCCAGCTGGTCGGCATGGCATCGAGCCTTCGCTCCCGTCGCACGGCCGAGCTTGGCCGCTCGCTCAATGTCTTGCGGGATGAGTTGTTTACCTTTCTAGACGATTCCGCCGCGGCTACCCAGGCGGTATCGTCCGAGATCTGCAATATGCTCAACTGCCATTTTTGCCCTATTGAGTATGACGCCAGTCTGGATTCCTACGTCATAGATTTTGAAGGCGGCAGTCGCGTTGCTTTGCCGGACGATCCCGAGAAGCTTTTCTTTTCCACGACGGCGCCAGCGGCACGTTTGGGGGCTGCCCCTGATGGCTTTGAGGCATCTGTTTTGGGCGGCACGAGTGCCGAGGACCTTAAACACGTCCGTATAACTCGCGTTGACGAATCGATGCCTATGGGAGGCTGGCTTAGAGCGCATGGCCTGCCTTGCCAGGGTCTCTACGTCGACGCCGGCATCGAGGCGGGGCGCCCGCGCTCTGAGGGCGATGGCAAGCACAGTAACGACGCGATCGTTCCTGCTTCTGTTGCGAAGGGCCCGACGACGCGCGCGCTGCTGCTTCGTGATGGTAGCCAAGAGCCGATTGATGACCTTGAATATGATTACTTGGTGCACTTGGCTCATGACTTTGAACTGATCTATGAAGGCGAATCTCAAAAGCGTGAGGAGCGCCATATCGCTCAGACCCTCCAGATTGGCATGAGAAATTCACTGGGGGATGTTCCGGGAATCGCCGCCGATTCGGTGTACCTGTCGGCCACGAACTCGGCGTTGGTCGGCGGCGATTTCTATACGCTCATCCGTCTTCCCGACGATTGCGCCGTCATGATTCTGGGCGATGTGTCTGGCAAAGGCATTGAGGCTGCATCGATGTCCGCGCTCGTCAAGACGGCCCTGACGGCATATGCCTGGGAGGGCGCTGGACCGGCCCGCATGGCACGCTCCCTTAACAGCATGCTCATGGGCTTTTCGAGGGTCGAGACGTTCGTGACGGCCTTTATCGCCAAGATTGACCTTAAAGCCGGACGCGCAACGTATTGTTCGGCGGGCCATCCTCCGACCATGGTCATCAGGCCAGAGTCGATGCCGCTGGGTGGCGGCGAGGCCCGTGGGGGGGAGGTCGAGCTGCTTGGATGCCAATCGGGGGTAATCGGTGCCTTTGAGAGCATGGTATACGAGACAGGCGTGTTTACGTTCGCTCCTGGTGACATGCTATTTATGTACACCGACGGAACAATCGAAGCGCGTGACCGCTCGGGTGCTTTCTTTGGCGAGCAGCGCCTTCGCGACCTTCTGCTCTCTGTCTCGGGTGAGGGCGTGTCGGGCATTTGCGGCAAGGTCTTGGGCGAGCTTGACCGATTTACCGAATCGGCGCTGGACGATGACATTGCATTGGTGTCCCTTGAGTTTTTACGGGGTCGTTCATAGACGACGCTGGGCGGGCTGAATCCGTACGGTTGGGGAAACGAATGCATCGAGTGGGCTTTTTTGGGGAATCATGGTCGTATGAATGAGTGGAATGACATAGCGGTTTTGACGCCACCAGGCGATATCGACATCGCCACGGTGCCTGCGCTGCGTCGGCGGTTGGATGCTTTGATTGGCCGCGGCGTGCGTCGTGTCGTCATCAACTGTCAGGCTGTTAGCTTTATCGATTCGACGGGCTTGGCATTCCTGCTTACGCGCGCTCGTGAGCTCATGAGGCGAGAAGGCCTGCTTTCGCTCGTCAATGCATCGGGTGAAGTTGTTCGCTTTTTGGAGATTGCTCGTCTTGTCGATATCCTTCATGTCGCGGGGCCGGCACGGGAGTCTATTCCCGCCATTCCGGTGGGGGAGCTGCCTCGCTGGAGTAAGAGCGTCGAGGTCCGTCAGGGTATCGAGAATCTTCCATACTACCGACATCGCATCGCCGAACTCCTTGAATCGCTTCCGTTGCGCCGTGACGAGCGCTACGATGTCGCATTGGCGTCGGGGGAGGCGCTGGGTAATGCCTATGACCATGCGGGCGGTATCGGGTGCGTCCTGACGGTTCAGGCCTATGGCGATCGCGTTGTGGTTGAGGTACTTGATCGAGGTGTCGGCTATTCTATCGATGAAACGAGCGAACCGGTCGCATCAGAGGAGCGCGGCCGTGGTATCAAGCTTATGCGTATGCTCGTCGATAACGTGGAGGTTGCTCGTCGTACGGACGGCGCCGGCACGCGCGTGCAGATGGTGAAGCTGTTTAGCGGAGCGCTGGAGTCGTGTGCCTAGCCAATCGCTTTAGCGCGTTTAGCTACTAAGAACATGCGGCAGACAAGTTTTTTGAAAAAAGTACTTGCGTCTTTTGGACAACTCGCGTAAATTAATAACCCGCAAGCGGACATGGCTCAGTTGGTAGAGCACAACCTTGCCAAGGTTGGGGTCGCGGG
>URUC01000133.1 GCA_900550965.1 uncultured Collinsella sp.
GGGGGCAGCGCAGCGGCTCCGGCGCCCGCGCCGCCTGCCGTGCCCGCCCCGGTACCGGCGCCGCCAACGCCCGAAGCCGCTCGCACGGCTTCCGAGCGCTTCAGTGCCACGCGGATCCGTGCGAACAGCTCCTCAATCGCAAACGGTTTGGTCAGGTAATCGTCGGCGCCGGCATCGAGCCCGGCCACCTTGTCCATCACGGCATCGCGCGCGGTGACCATAATCACCGGCACATCCTTGTGCTTGCGGACACGCCGCAAGACCTCCATGCCGTTGAGCTGCGGCAACAGCACGTCGAGCAGAATCAGATCGTAGTCGCGCTCCAGCGCCAGGTCCACGGCAGTGCGGCCATCGGCGGCGTGTTCCACCTGGTAGCCCTCGTGCTCCAGCTCGAGCGTCACAAAGCGGGCGATTTTCTCCTCGTCCTCTACGATCAGGATCCGTGCCATGCGTGCCCCCGTCTGCGATTACTTGTCGTCGTTGAGATTTTGCTTGATGTCGTCCGCGGCGTCGGCGGCGTGGTCCATCAGGTTGTTGATGCTGCCGGGCACGTCGCCGTCGCTATCGATGCGGTAGCGCATGCCAAAGAACAGGCCAATCAGCATCAGCCATATCGTGGCGCCCCAGGCAAACAGCGCGACGATGGGAATCAGGATGGGGATGTTGAGGATGATCGCATCGCGGCGCGTGGCGATAAACTTGGTGTCCAGGCTCAGGCGGAAGAGCTTTTTGAGGTACTCCCACACACTGTCCATCTTCTTGGAGAAGTCGGTCTTTTCGCTCGACTTTTCGTAGGCTGCCTGCGCGGCGACCATCTCGGCAGAGGGCTCATCGACTGGCGCGGACTCGGTGGCGGCATGCGCCGACGTGGTCTGGGTCTTGCCCTGCGACTCGAGCCAAATGATGGCATCCAAAACGTTGCCGTCGGCAGCGTCGAGCGCCGCCTTGGCATCGGTGTAACTCACGTTGCACTTGGTGCGGATGGTTTCAACTTTTTCGAGGTCGTCCATGACCTGTCCTTTCGTTCGATGGGCGCGACGCCGGGCAATTTGCTCGGGCGCGAGCGTTGCGTTCGGCGGTTTGCGTTGCGCCGCCCCGCCCTTGGTCGAACTCTATAGTGCAGGTTATAGATTAAGCGATTCTTGAGCCAAGATTAATGTTGGATGAGTTTTTGGGTGGTGCGGAGGCGGGCAGGGGCAGAAAAGGCAGGTTTTGCGTGGCGTGAAGGAGGGGCGGTCTGATCTTTGGGATAGCTGATAGCGAGGTCTAATACTTTTCCGAGAAGTGAATGAGTGAAAACGGACCCCCGAAGCATCGACACTTTAGAGGTGCCGCTTCCTGCGGTTTCAATGCTGAAATCCCACGATTTTGCCGCCGAAAAATGCGGATGTTTCAGGGGTCCAAAAACAGCCGTTCACTTCGCGGAAAAGTATTAGACCTCAATAGCGGGGGATGGGGTGCCGGTGCAAAACGGCGTCAGAAATGGGGTAAACAAGGCAAACGGATCTAATGGATCAAAAATCACGTTGCAAAAGTATGAAAATATCCTACAATTGCAGCATGAAGTACTTTAGCAACATAGCGGCGATAAGCGAGCTTTCCGAGAGCGAGGGCGTGTTCACCACAGCCCAGGCGGCTCGCATGGACATCTCTCGAGATGCGCTGGCGCACTCATGCCGCGCAGGGCGTCTTGAACGGATATGCCACGGCGCCTACCGGATGTCTGGAACGCAGCGCCGAGACACCGACGAACTCAACGCCTTTTGGAAGCTCACCAATCCCTCCCTTTGCGCGTGGGAGAGAAAACGTCAGTGGGATGGCATCGCCGTGAGCGGTACGACAGCGGCGAACCTGCAGCAAATGGGCGATTTCTATCTGTCCCCCTACAGGATGACCGCGCCCATGCGTATCAATACAAGAAACGAATCCCTTTCTTTTGTAAAGCGCGAGATTGCTGAGCGGGACATCGTTTGGCTCGACGGCCTGCCGTTAACTAAACCCGAGCGCACGCTTGTCGATCTTTGCCTCGATTGCGAGGATCCCTCATTAATTATCGATGCCTATTACGACGCGCTTGGACGTGGACTCGATATACAACGGCTGAAGGATCTTGTAGAGGAGAACTCTAAAACCGCCAAACGACGCGAGCTGATGGCGCCTTTGCTGATGGTACTGAACGGGTAATGCGAAACGGAGGACATGGTGAAGTACAAAACGCCTGCCGCATTGGAGATGGCTGTTAGGAATGCCGCAAGAGAATCACCAATGGATACTAATCGGGCAATCGTCGGTTTCTACTTTCATCGCTTCCTATGTCGCGTTTTTTCAGAAGATGACGGCAGCTTTGTGCTCAAGGGCGGTCAAAGCGTCCTGGCGCGAACACTCGATGCACGTGTCACAAGAGATATTGACTTGGTTGCTCAAGAGGAGAGTCTCGAAGAGGCTATTGTCGATCTGGTGCAGGCTGCTTCGATTGATCTGGAGGATTTCGTTTCGTTCGTCTTTGATCGTGCAGAGCAAATCAAAGAAGAAGATGAGTATCGGTGCGGTGCGAAGGTGTGGTTCACCCCCTTTATGGGAACCAAGAAGCTACAGCCAATTTCAATTGACTTGGTAATTGATGAAGTGCGGGGACTTGAGCCTGAGGTTCTTGCGCCGATCGATCGTCTGAATATCGAGGGGCTCCCAGTCTGCGACTATCGAGTATGCCGAGTGGAGAGTGCCCTTGCAGATAAATTGCTCGCAATGATAGAGATGCATGAGGGCCGTGCTTCATCGCGAATCAAGGATATAGTCGACATCTTGGTGTACGCGAAAACTTGCTTCGTCGATGGGGCTACGCTTGTCGAGAGGGTCGAGAAAGAAGCGTCTGCCCGCAAAGTGGCAATGCCGGAAGAGTTCGTGGCGCCTCTCTGGTGGAAACAAAATGGTTCTGCACAGTACGTAAAGATGGCGAGGCAGGCGGGGGTACTTGATCTCGCGGGGAACATTGCTGGGGCAGAAGAGGTCGTCAATCGGTTGTATACACCGTGCTTTAATCATTCGGCGAATGTGTGCAAATGGAATCCTCAGACCACGGGATGGGAATAGGCTAGATAGTTAAGCCGGCGGCAGAATTAGTTCCTGTCGCCGGCTTAAGACGTTTCTACTGCCTATGCGCTATTCGCAGGTCTGGTCGACCACCTGGGTGACGGCCTTTTTTGCGCCTTCGAGGTCGCGCTGGGCTTGGGCGACAGTGGCCTCGGCTTGTTTCTTTGTCCTTACGACCTCGGCAAAGCGGTTGATGGATTCGCTATACTCGCGTGTGCGCGGGTCGAGCGCCGGCGGGACTTCGATCTCAAACAGGTCGCTAGGACGGATGGCGCGGATGCTGGCTGCTTCAGTTAATGCTTGAATCAGCTGCGCCCCGTGGCCTTCGGTAAGGTATCCAACAATTATCTCCGAAAACACTACGCGCTCATCTTCGGTCATCGTTTGGAATGACGGGCGAATGACGGTGGTGTTATGCGAAGCAACCAGATGCTGCTTAGCGTCATCGGAGCTGACGACGAGCAGGTTGGACGCGCCGTAGCGACCCAGCATGCGCGGCATGACGATATCTCCAGCGCGGAGCTCATAACGATCGAGAACGCTGGGGTCCA
>URUC01000134.1 GCA_900550965.1 uncultured Collinsella sp.
CCGGGAACCCGCCGTAACCCTTAAAGGCGGGGGTGCCGCCATGCATGCGGATAATCTGCTCCGCGAGCTGATCGAGCTCAAAAGTCGAAACGCCGGGGCGCACCATGGCTCCAACGTGGCGGAGCGCCATCTTAGATAGCGCTCCTGCCTTCTTCATCTGCTCGATTTGCGTTGCAGACTTAATCTTGATCATAGACCGAGAGCCTCTTTGACATCCCCGTACACGGTCTCGCGAGCCTGGTCACCGTTGACCGACTTGAGCAGACCCTGGCCACGATAGTAGTCGACGAGCGGGCTCGTGGACTTCTCGTAGACGTCGAGACGGTTCTTGATGGTCTCGGGCTTGTCGTCGTCGCGCTGATACATCTCGCCACCGCACTTGGGGCAGGTGGCATCGGCAGCGGTGCCGGTGTAACCGCAGGCGCGGCAGGTGCGACGCGAAGACAGACGATCGATGATGACCTCGGGGGCCACGTCGACCAGAAGGGCGCAGTCGATCTCGCGACCCATGGCGGAGAGCTCGGAATCGAGCGTCACAGCCTGGGCGGTGTTGCGCGGGAAGCCGTCGAGGATGAAGCCCTGCTGGGCGTCATCGGCAGCAAGGCGCTCCTTGACAAGGTCGATCACGAGCTGGTCGGGAACGAGCTCGCCAGCGTCCATGTACTTCTTAGCCTGAATACCAAGCTCGGTGCCACCCTTGACGGCAGCACGCAGCAGGTCGCCCGTGGAAATGTGAGCGACGCCAAACTCGGCGACGAGCTCCTGTGCGACGGTGCCCTTACCGGCACCCGGAGCTCCGAGCAATACGAGGTTCATGAGCAATCCTCCTCTAGCCTATTTAAAGAATCCATCGTAATCATACATCTTGATCTGGCCTTCGAGCTTATCGACCGTGTCGAGCACGACGCCGACCATGATGAGGATGGACGTGCCACCAAATGCCTGGATCAGATGGTTACCCGTGAAGGAGAAGATGATCGAAGGCACGATGGCGATGAGCGCCAAAAAGACAGCGCTGGGAAGCGTAATCTTGTTGAGCGCGTTCTTGATGTAGGCCGCGGTAGCCCTACCCGGACGCACGCCCGGAATAAAGCCGCCCTGCTTCTTAAGGTTGTCGGCCGTGTCATCGGGATTGAACACCATGGAGGTGTAGAAGTACGCGAAGAACACGATGAGGACAACGTTAAGCACCCAGTTGAGCCAACCGGTCGAAAGCGCGGAGGCAACTGCCTGAATCCAGCCGATGCCGGGGAAGAACACGGCAATCTGAGCCGGGAAGTACAGCAGCGCCGAAGCGAAGATGATCGGCACGACACCCGCGGTGTTGACCTTGATGGGCAGGTAGGTGGTCTGGCCACCCATCATGCGACGGCCAACGACGCGTTTGGCGTAGGAGACCGGGATGCGGCGCTGGCCGCGCTCAAGGAAAACAATCAGCGGAATAACCAGCAGGATGATGGCGCAGATGATCACCATGGTGATGATGCCACCGGCATTGCCCTCGGTGCTGGAAAAGATCGCCTGCGGCAGACCGGCCATGATGTTCGCGAAGATGATCAGCGACATGCCATTGCCGATACCGCGCTGGGTGATGAGCTCACCAATCCACATGATCAGCATGGCGCCCGCGGTGAGCGTACCGACGATCATGAGGTCGAAGATGATCTCGGGAGCGCCGGCGCCATTGAAGCTGATGCCGAAGCTCTTAAAGAGGAAGAGGTAACCCACGGAGTTGAGGATTGCCAGAGCCAAGGTGAGGTAACGCGAATACTGCGTAATCTTGGTCTGACCGACCTCGCCCTCGCGGGCAAGCTCATGCAGGGAAGGCACGACGGCCTGGAGCATCTGGAGGATGATCGAGCTGGTGATGTAAGGCATGATGCCCAGCGAAAACACCGACACATAGCTCAACGCGCCGCCAGAGAAAAGATTCAGGAGGGCCATAGCACCTGCGGCGACCGAATTGTTATCGGTCGAGAAAAGGCCCAGCATCCCCTGGAAGGGAATGCCGGGCACAGGAACGTGCGCACCAATGCGGTACACGACGAGCATAGCTATGGTAAAAAGAATCTTTTCGCGCAATTCTTTGATGCGGAAAGCATTCTTAAGACCATTTAGCACGGCAGCTCGACCTTTCCGCCGGCGGCCTCGATCTTGGCCTGCGCAGAAGCGCTGACCCTATCGACCTTGACCGTGAACTTCTTGGTGAGCTCACCATTGCCGAGCACCTTCACGGGCTCGAACTCGCTCTTGGTGATGCGAGCGGCCTTAAGAGCGGCACCGTCGATCACAGCGCCATCCTCGAACTTACGCTCGAGACGCTCAACGTTAACAGCGGTGTACTCGATACGACGGGGGTTGCGGAAGCCCGGAAGCTTGGGCAGGCGCATAGCCAGCGGAGTCTGGCCACCCTCGAAGCCGGCACCCTTGGTGCCGCCAGAGCGGGAACCCTGGCCCTTCTGACCGCGGCCAGAAGTGGTGCCGTGACCCGAAGAATTGCCACGGCCGACGCGCTTGCGGTTCTTGGTGGAACCGGGCGCGGGAGTAAGATCGTGAAGCTGCATTTGCTACTCCTCTACAATCTCGACAAGGTGCTTGACCTTGAAGATCATGCCGCGGACGGACTCGTTGTCAGCAATCTCGCGAACCTCGCGGATCCTGTGGAGACCGAGGGCACGGACAGTACGGACCTGGTCCTGCTTGCAACCGTTGGTGCTGCGGACCTGCTTGATCTTGATGGTGTCAGCCATGCTTAGTTCTCCTTACCGACGAACATCTCGGAGACCGTCAGGCCACGGCGAGCCGCGACGTCCTCAGGGCTGGAGAGCTCCTTGAGGCCCTCGACGGCAGCCTTGATGATGTTGAGGCCGTTGTCGGTACCGAGGGACTTGGACAGGACGTTCTTGATGCCAGCAAGCTCAAAGAGGGGACGCACAGCGCCGCCGGCGATAACGCCGGTACCCTCGACAGCGGGCTTGATGATGATGCGGCCGGCACCAAAGTGGCCGAGAACCTCGTGCGGGATGGTGCCCTGCTCGGTCACCGGCACGTGGAACATGTTCTTCTTGGCATCGAGAGACGCCTTGGAGATGGCCAGGGGCACCTCAGCGGACTTGCCCATGCCAACGCCGACGTTACCCTTGCCGTCGCCAACGACGACGAGAGCGACGAGGCTCATGCGACGACCACCCTTGACGGTCTTCGACACGCGGTTGATGTAAACGACGCGCTCCTCGAACTCGGAGGCCTCGCGCTGCTGCTTCTGATTACGAGCCATGTGCTACATACCTCCTAGAACTCGAGACCGGCGGCACGAGCACCGTCGGCGAGGGCCTTGACGCGGCCATGGTAGATACGGCCACCGCGATCGAAGGCGACCTTGGTGATGCCGGCCTCGATGGCGCGCTTGCCAACGAGCTGACCGACCTTCTCCGCAGCCTCCTTGTTCGAGGTGTGGGTGCCCTTGAACTCGGCCTCGAGGGTCGAGGCAGAGACGAGCGTCAGGCTGGAGCCCTTGCTGTCGTCGATGATCTGGGCATAGATGTTGGTCTCGCTGCGGAACACGTTCAGACGGGGACGCTCGGGCGTGCCGGAAATCTTAGAGCGGACACGCTT
>URUC01000135.1 GCA_900550965.1 uncultured Collinsella sp.
TAGACGCCGCGTACCGATAGGGTGAGGTGGCGACTTGAAATTGGTGCTATATTCAGCTTGAGTTGTTAAATGTTAGTAGGAGAGGCTGATATGGGGCTGTTCAAGAAGAAAAACCCGCAGGATGCCTTTGATCCCGATGTGTTTACCATCACGGATACGATTTTGGACCCGCCGCGGTTTACGTTTTTGCCGGCTATCTACCAGGATGCCACGCGTCGCAAGTGGGCCGTACATCAGCGCGGCGGCGAGCCGAAGATTTTTGACTATGCGGACGTGTTGCAGTGCGAAGTAGCCGAGGCGGGCGATCCGGAGGCCGATGAAGCGGTCTCTAAACAGGAATTTGCCCAGCGTATTCTGGCAAATCCCGCTAAGGCGGCAAAAATGAACGCAGCCAAGCGTAATATGTGTCTTGGTATGGGCGTTGTTGTGGCGGTTCAGACGGGAAAAGACGAGGTTTCCAAACTAGAGATTCCCGTTATGACCGATGAAGTCAAACGCGATTCAAGCCTGTATAAGTCGTATCGGAATGTCGCCGAGAAGATCAAGGCCGAATTTGATGCCATGGGTGGTCTGGCCTAATTTTGGCGACATACGTTTCTGAACGAGGAGTCTGTGCAATGGCAGGCGAATCTTATGCAATTCCCCCCAAAGATCGTGCTGTTGAGGGGATTCTTTGGTATATCCAGCACCATCAGCTTGCCGGCGGCGATCGCCTGCCGGCCGAGCGCGTGCTGTGCGAAGAGATTGGCGTTTCGCGTACGGCGTTGCGCGCCGGTATCACGCGGCTCATCTCGTGTGGAACGCTCGAGAGCCGTCGCGGATCGGGTACGTATGTGTGTCCTCCCAAACCGCTCAATATCTTTCAGGAAACGTATAACTTCTCCGATGCTGTTCGGACTGCCGGCCTGCACCCCTCTTCTCGTCTGGTTTCCACCGGGGCCATCGAGGCGGATGAGGCGCTTGCCGACAAGCTTGGGGTTGCTGTAGGCGCTCCTTTGCTCCGCATGCAGCGTGTTCGACTTATTGAGGGCGAGCCGGCGTCAATCGAGACGGCTCACGTTAACCTGTCCCTGTGCCCCTCGCTTCCCGATCACGATTTTGAGTGTGAGGGCCTTTACGATGTCTTGCTCAAAGAAGGTGGCGTGCGCGTTGAGCATGGACGTGAGCATATCTCCATCTCGCGTTTGAACGCCGAAGAGGCCGAGTTGCTCCAGCAAGAAGAGGGAACGCCGGTGTTCTATGAGAGCACGATAGAATTTGATAAGGACATGCGTTTTGTGGAGCATTGCAAATCGGTGATTTTGCCCACAAAGTTCCGCTTTGCCGATAACGGCGAAAAGAACGGCATGAGGAGCGTGGCAGGTGAACAATGGCTGAAACAGTAGATGCCACCCCGGTTTATATGCGCATTCGACGCCGCATCGAGGAGCGTATCGAGCGCGGTATATATCCCACGGGTTCCATGATTCCGTCCGAAAAAGACCTCGCCGAGGAATTTGGTACGACGCGCTTGACCATCCGAAGCGCTGTCGATGAGCTGGTTCGGCGTGGGCAGATTCGACGCGTCCGCGGAAAGGGCGCGTTTGTGGCACAGAAAGTGCCCGTTGCCTACGAGCGAACGGGAGGCTTTCGCGAATCGGTTCGTGCTTCGGGCGGCGAGCCGTCCGTCCGCATCCTCGCGCGTTCCAAGCGTTATGCGGGTCCATATTATGCCAACCTGTTTGGCATTGCCGAGGACGATTTACTGTATTCGATTCGGCGTTTGAACTGCGTCAACGGCGATCCCGTATCGATTGAGATGGCGTTCATCCCGTGCCTGCTGTTTCCCACAATCGAAGATATTGACGTGTCGGTCTTCAGTTTGTACGAGACCTATGAGATGTTGGGCCGAAAGCCGGTCATGGCACAGGAAAAGCTCGATATCGAAGCGCTGGGCGCGCGAGATGCCGGCCTGCTTGGACTGGAGCAGGGCGATCTTGCCTTGACGCTTGAGTGCGTGAGCTTCGATGCGAGCGGCCAGGCGATCGAGTACGTCAAGTCGTTTAACCGCGGTGATGCGGGTGGATATACCTATACGTACTAGCTGGTTTTTTGCATAACGGGCTGAAAAGCTGACGGAATTTTGATTCGTTGAGCAGGCTGCATATACAACCTTACATGGCTCAAAATCGACCGTTCGCCGATGGGGATAAATTAATCGACAAAGAGGTATCAAAAAGCCGTAACCTGTAACTGTGATTGGTATCAAATACTAATGATTTGTTACGAGGTGAGACGATGAAGATGCTCGATTACGTTCAGCTTGCCCATGTGCGTATGGGAGAGAACCTCGAGCGTTCGTCTGAGCTGGTAGCGCAGCTCGTTGATATTTTCCAGTCCGGTTCTTTTGACGCGCTGCGCATCGTTGCTTCGGGTTCGTCGCGCCATGCCGCCGATTGCGCCCGCGATTACCTGCAAGATACCCTGCAAATGCAGGTGTCCGTTGTGACGCCCGAGGCCTTCGTCGATTTTGAACACACCTATCCGCGGCATGCGCTCAACATTGCCGTTTCGCAGAGCGGCTATTCGACCAATACGATCGCGGCTCTTGATTACATGCGCGCGCACGATATGGCTGCAGTTGCGCTCACGGCAAACGTCGAGGCACCCATCAAGGAACACGCTGACATCGTTCTTGACTACGGTGTGGGTGTCGAGTCGGTGGACTTTGTGACTCTGGGCGTCGAGGTTCTCGTTGAGTACCTGGTGCTCTTTGGTATTTACGGCGGCCAGGCGCGCGGAACGATTGACGCCAAGGGCGTTGCCCAGCGTCTTGACGACCTGCGCGAGGCTATCCAGGCCAATGCCGTGATGTGCAAGATCGCCGAGGCATATGTCCAAGACCACATGCTCGAGCTTTCTGAGCACATGCCCGCCATGGTCGTCGGCAACGGCCCCAACTATGGCGTTGCCGAAGAGGCGGCCCTCAAGCTGAGCGAGACCATCAAGATTCCTGCCATGCATCACGAGGGCGAGGAGTTCGTCCACGGTCCCGAGATGCAGATAACCCCGGGCTATCTGGTGTTTATCGTCGACGATCCGCAGGGGTCGGAGCGTCTTGCGAATATCGCCGATGCGCTATCGAACGTTACGACAAAAACGGTACTGCTCACGGCCCATCCCAGGGGTAGGGCTCACGAGGTTGCGGTGCCTCAGGTGGCTCCGCTGCTCAGCGCAATTCCCAATCTTGTGTTCTTCCAGACGATTGCGGCCATGATCGCCGAGCGTCTGAAGTCATGGGACGTGCACCCGTATCTCGATGCCGTCTCCAAACAGATGGAGGTAAAGGCAGAGGGCTACGAAGAGTCAGTCAATGCGCTTAAGGCCAAAGCGGCTGAGTGTTACGGAATGTAAGCGGGTTTTGATGCCCGTTGGCACGGGGGATGTGGAAACAACCCCCAGAAAGGAGAGACAAATGAAGGAAACCGAGAAGATCGAGATCATGCATTTCGACCAGGAGGGCTACCTCGAGGACGGCAAGGCGCTCTACGAGACCGGCAAGAAGATGACCGCGCTCGCCGACAAGGTCGCCGACGAGGG
>URUC01000136.1 GCA_900550965.1 uncultured Collinsella sp.
AAGGGCCTTGAGCAGGCCAAACTCAACACTCTTCATGGTGGGGTGGACCTGGAAGCCGTCCTCGACGGTCTCGATGCGAGCACCCAGTGCCGTAAGGCAGCGCACCGTGGCCTCGATGTCGGCGCAGGTGGTGTTGCAGGTGACGTGCGTCTCGCCGTTGGCAAGCGCAGCGCAGATGATCAGGCGATGCGCCATCGACTTGGACGCGATGGCGGGAACGGTGCCCTTGAGCGGGGACGGGGTGATGCGGGCTAGCATGCGGATGCGTCTCCCTTCTGGCCGAGGCCCTCGGCAATGAGTTCGTGGAAAGTGGAAAGCGGTGTGCGGTCGATGCTGCAGCGGCCAATGCCGTGCGGAATCACCAGGTCGATGGTGTCGCCCGCGCGCTTCTTGTCGTGGAGCGCCTCGGCAAAGACGGTATCGGCATCTAGGTCGCAGCGGGTCTTGAGGCTATGGCGGGCGCAGAGCTCCTCAATACGACTGGGCAGTGCGGCATCGCAGACGCCGTGCAGGGCCGCGGCGCGCGTGATGATGCCCATGCCGATCGACACGCAGTTGCCGTGTCCCAGCTCAAAGTGCTCGCAGGCCTCGACGGCGTGTCCGGCGCTGTGTCCAAAGTTGAGGAGCTTGCGCTGGTTGGTTTCGCGCTCGTCGGCGACGACCACGGCGCGCTTGATGTCGATATTGCGGGCGATGATGAGCGCTACGCGGGCCACATCGCGGTTGAGCAGCTCCAGCGTGAGCGGGGTCTTCTCCAGCTCGGCGAAAAGCTCCGGGTCGGCGATCACGGCGTGCTTGACGACCTCGCCGCAGCCGTCGGCGAACTGCTCGGGCGTGAGGGTGGCCAGGCACCCCACGTCGGCGATAACCACGCTCGGCTGCCAAAAGGCGCCGGCCAAGTTCTTGCCGGCAGCCAGGTCTATGGCGGTCTTGCCTCCCACCGACGAATCCACCATGGCGAGCAGGCTCGTCGGGATCTGCACAAACTTGCAGCCGCGCATGTAGGTGGCGGCCACAAAGCCCGCCACGTCGCCCACAACGCCACCGCCGAGTGCCACGATCACGTCGGAGCGCGAAAGCTCGTGCTCGGCCACAAACTCCAAAATGGCAACATAGGTCTCGGCGCGCTTATGGGCCTCGCCGGCCTCGAAGGTGCAGATGCTCACCTCGTAGCCTGACGCCTCCAGGCTCTGCTTAACGGGCATCTGGTAGAGCGGGCCCACGTTGGTGTCTGTCACGATGACGGCGCGGGTGCCGCCGGCGGTGGCGCGGACGAGCGGGCCTGCCTGCTCCAGCAAAAACGTGCCCACATGCACCTGGTAGGGGCGTGCGGTGTCGATATCGATGGTAATCGCCATAAGCTTCGGTCCTTTCGACCTGGCGTGATGGGTGGTCTAGTGGGAGGCCTCGTCGTCGAGTGCGCGCTTAATGCGGTCGCCCTCGGCAAGGAGGTTCTCCAGATAGCGCTGGTCGCGGTCCTTGAGCGCGCGGCTGTAGGCGCCGAGCGATTCGATCAGATGGTCGATCTCGAAGGCGAGCGCATTGGCGTCGTCGATCATGAGCTCGGACCACATCTGCGGATTGAGGTGCGCTACGCGGGTGAGGTCGCGGTAGCTGCCGGCCGAAAAGCCGTGGTGAACCTGAGCGGTCGGGCTCTTAACATAGGCGTTTGAGACGACATGCGCGAGCTGGCTCGTAAAGGCGATGACGCGGTCGTGCTCGGCGGCGCTGGTCACGCTGAACTTGCCAAAGCCCAAGGGGCGCACCATCTCGCGCACCTGGCCCAAGAGCTCGAGCTTAAGGGCATCGTCTACCGCGGGTGGAACGAGCACCAGGGGAGCGCCCTGGAACAGGTCGGCGCGGGAGTGAGCGTAGCCCGAGAACTGGGTGCCCGCCATGGGGTGCGCGCCCACAAAGTAAAAGCCGTGCTCGCGGGCAAGCTCAAAGGCGCGCTCGCACACGATGCCCTTGACGCCCACCGTGTCGATCACCACGGGGCCCATGATGGCCTCGGTATCGGTGGCGTCGGCGAGCGCTTGGGCGTGCGCCTCGAGCCACTCGATGCATGCCTCGGGGTAGCAGGCCAGCACGATGATGTCGCATTCGCCGAGCGTCTCGTCGTTGAGCTCGCCGGCAACGGTGCCCATACTGGCGGCCGTCATGACGTCGTCATCGGGGTCCCAGGCCAGCACGCGGACGCCCGCCTGCGCATAGCCGCGGGCAAAGCTGCCGCCAATGAGGCCCAGGCCCACGACGCCGGCGCACTTGGGGCCACCCTGGTTAACGCGCGCGTTTCTCACGGTACCCATGGACTACTCCATGGTCTCTTGGCAGACGACCTCGCGGATGGCGTGGATGCGGCGCATGGTATCGTCGAACTGGTCGGGGGTGAGGGCCTGAGCGCCGTCGGACCAAGCGTGGCTTGGGTCGTCGTGGACCTCGATCTCCAGACCGTTGGCGCCGCAGGCAGTCGCGGCGAGCGCCATGGGCTCAACGTAGCGGGTGTAGCCGGTGGCGTGGCTGGGGTCGGCGACGACGGGCAGGTGTGACAGATGGTGCAGCACCGGCACGGCGTTAAGGTCGAAGGTGTTGCGAGTACGGGTTTCGAAAGTGCGGATGCCGCGTTCGCACAGGATAACGTTGTCGTTGCCCTCGCTCATGATGTACTCGGCTGCCATAAGCAGCTCGTCGACGGTGCCGGACATGCCGCGCTTGAGCAGGATCGGGGTCTTGGTCTTGCCGACCTCCTTGAGCAGGGGGAAGTTCTGTGCGTTGCGGGCGCCGATCTGCATGACGTCGATTTTCTTGTCCAGGAAGACCTGCACGTCGCGCGGGTCCATGATCTCGGTGACGATCGGCATGTCGAGCTCGGCAGACGCCTCGCACAGCAGGTCCAGACCGGCGGGGCCCATGCCCTGGTAGGCGTACGGGGAAGTGCGGGGCTTGTAGGCGCCACCGCGCAGCATCGTGGCACCGGCGGCCTTCACGCGGCGGGCGATGCGGATGAGGTTCTCGCCCTCGACGGAGCACGGGCCGGCGATGACCTGGAACTGATCGCCGCCGATCTTGACGCCGTGGCCGCAGTCGATGACGGAGTCCTCGGGGTGGAACTTGCGGTTGGCGCGCTTGAACGGCTCGGAGACGCGCTGCACGCGCTCGACGACGTCCATGGACTCGAGCAGGAATGGGTCAATCTTGGTCGTATCGCCCACCAGGCCGATGATCGTCTCGTTCTCGCCGCGCGAGACGTCGGTCTTCAGGCCCTTTTTCTCAATCCAGCTGACGATATGGCTGACGGCCTCGTCGCTGGCGCTCTGCTTTAAAATTGCAATCATGGTGTGCCTCTCACCTCGATGGATAACCCTTGCAAAAACGGCCCGCATCGCGAGCCGTGTACATATGGTGCATGAGAGTTTATACTATCTGACTCGCTTTTGCCTTCTAAAGTGGGCCGTTGAGCCGCGTCTTCCTCGGAATTGCAAAGCTTTTTCTTTTATTTTGATAGCCCGTGGTGCACTTGGGTATAATGCCAAACGTTGGCCCTATTAGCTCAGGGGATTAGAGCGTCTGCCT
>URUC01000137.1 GCA_900550965.1 uncultured Collinsella sp.
GAAGCATTGACCTGCTCAACGCGGGTAACGCCGGGCACATGCTCCTTCAGGATGCGCTCGATACCCATGGAAAGGGTTAGCGAGCTCATGGGGCAGCCGGCGCAGGCGCCCTGCAGCTCCAACTTGACAACACCCTCGTCGTCGACGCCCACATACTCCATATCGCCGCCATCGGCCTGCAGGTTGGGGCGAATCTCTTCAAGAACCTTCTTAAGCAGCTCTTCGTTAACACAGGGGCTCCTTTCTCACAATAACGCGGGCACGCCCGCGGACAGGGGCTATGTTACTACAGCCATGTACCCGCTTAGGCGCCAGCCATGCGTGCGGACACGACTTTCACGAGCAGTCAATTTGGGACGGGGCTCTTTTGGCTGTTTTGCCGCCAGCTGGCGTTGGCACGCGCTACTGCCGAGCCTGTCCCCCGGTACCAATCTGGACATCGACGATGACCTGGCGGTAGCTGATGCCGCAGGAGTCGAGAATGCGGCGGCTGATACGGCCGTCATCGGTGTCGGCATATTTATTGTCCAGGTAGACGACCTCGCCCACGCCCACCTGCGCCAGGATCTTGGCGCAGTCGTGGCACGGGAACAGCGTGACGTAAACCGTGGAACCCTCGAGGTCCTTGAGCGAGCCACGGTAGTTGAGCACGGCGTTGGCCTCGGCATGGACCACGTAGTTGTGCTTGTCCTGCAGCGGGTCATCGCTCGTACCCCACGGGAAAAAGTCGTCGTTGAGCGCCGAGGGCGTGCCGTTGTAACCTACCGAAAGGATGCGGTGGTTGGTGCTGGCGATGCACGCTCCCACCTGCGTGTTGGGGTCCTTGCTGCGGCGCTGCGCGGCGATGGCCACGCTCATAAAGAACTCGTCCCAGCTAATAACGTCGCGGCGCTTGCCCGACGCGGTTTGATGAAGATCGTCCGACATGGCAGACACCTCCGCAATCGCAATAGTTTGGCCCATTGTAGCAGGTGAAAGGTAGGGGCGCTTATCCCACCAGCCCCTCGCCCTACGCGCAGCGGGGCTTTTGGTTGATGCGGTAGAGCTCGGCGAGACCCCGCAACGTCAGCGCGTCGTCTACCGTCAGGCTATGGCCGACCAGCGCCGCAAGTGCCTCGGCATCGTCGCCGGTAATGACGATGGGCACATCGCCCTCCCCCGCGGCCTTGGTCGCGCGCATCTCGGCGAGCACCATGTCGAGCATGCCGTCGATGCGGGCCACCTCGCCCAGAACCACGCCCGAACGCATGGCCTCGCGCGTGTTGCGGCCGATCACATGCGTGGGTGCCGAGGGCTCGACCTGCGGCAGACGCGCCGCAGCAGCCGAAAGCGAGCGGGCGCCAAGCGCCAGACCCGGCGCGATGACGCCGCCCACAAAGGTGCCGCGCGCGTCGATGACCTCGATATTGGTCGTGGTACCCAAGTCGATCACGATGCACGGAGAGCCGTAGACGGCACGGGCCGCCACGGCGTCGGCAATGCGGTCGGGGCCGATCTCGGCCGGGTCGTCGTAGCGGACGGGCATGCCGGTCTTGAGGCCCGGCCCCACGGTGAGCACGCGCCCCGTGCAGGTGCGAAAAAGTGCCGCCTTCCACGGACGCTCGAGCGCCGGCACCACGCAACTCAGGACTGCAGCTGCGGGAACGAGCGCGCCGGGCATGCCCGCATCGGCCGCCAGCGCGGCCATGACTTGAGCGAGACGCATACGCGCTTCGTCGGCCGTAATGCTCGACGGCGTCGTGATCTCGCACGTCGCAAGCGGGCATTCCTGTGCCGCGGCCGAATCCTCGGCAAACAGGCCAAAGCGAATGAACGTGTTGCCCACGTCGACCGTCAATATATATGCGCACCCATTAAGCATCGTCGGCACTCCTTTCGTCTGTCCAGCAGTATATCGCCTACCTAAACCAGTCATCCCAAAATGACTAGCTGCGGCTATACTGGTGCGCGGTCGTTTGCGAGCTCACGCGGCGGCCCTTGGTAACCCGACTTCCCGCGCCGTATCCGTAACGGCGCTCCCGGGGGAAGCGGATATACGCAAAGGAGTTTTATATGAGCAATCCCTCGAACCGCGCTTCGATGCGCGGGCAACTCACGCTGCGCGGCGTCGTCATCGGCGTCCTTGGCTGCGTGATCATCACGGCAAGCTCGGCCTACACCGCCCTCAAGATGGGCGCACTCCCCTGGCCAATCGTCTTCGCTGCCGTCATCTCGCTGTTCTTCCTTAAGCTCATGGGCAACGCCAGCCTCAACGAGGCAAACGTCACCCACACCATCATGTCCGCAGGCGCCATGGTCGCCGGCGGTCTGGCGTTTACCATCCCGGGCGCCTGGATGCTGGGCTATGCCAACCAGATCAGCTGGCTCGACATGTTTATCGTGGCACTCGCCGGCACTATCCTGGGCCTGTTGGCCACGGCACTCATCCACCGCCACTTTATCGTAGACGCCGCGTTGGAGTTCCCCACCGGCAACGCCGCAGCTCAGACCCTGCGCGCCACCGAGGCCGGCGGCAAGACCGGCAAGCAGCTCTTTGGCTCTATGGCCATCGCAGGCATCTACAGCGTGCTTCGCGACGCTCTGGGCGTGGTGCCCAGCATGCTATGCACGCTCAACATCCCCGGCGTGACCTTTGGCATCTACAACTCGCCCATGCTGCTCTCCGTCGGCTTCCTCGTGGGCTTCGCCCCGGTCGCCTTCTGGTTTGCCGGCGCCCTGCTGGGCAACTTTGGCATCATCGTGGGCGGCACCGCTGCCGGTCTGTTCGATATTGTGACCGCGCAGGGCATCGTCAAGTCCCTGGGCATGGGCCTCATGATGGGCTTTGGCGTCGCCGTCGTCCTCAAGGACATCCTGCCGCAGGTCGCCGGTATCGTCCGCGGTCTTGCCGCCGACAGCTCCACCGACACCGACGAGCAGTCGCTCATCTCGGGCTCCCTTAAGCTCGACGCCGGCATCATCGGCCTGGGCGCTGCCGCCATCGCCGTGATCGTCGCCATCGCGCTCGACCTTGGTCCCGTCCCGGCCGTCATCGTGACGCTGTTCACCTTTGTCACTACCATTATGAGCGCACAGAGCTGCGGCCAGACGGGCATCGACCCCATGGAGATCTTTGGCCTCATCGTCATGCTCATCGTGGCTGCCTTCGCACAGATCGCTCAGGTCAAACTGTTCTTTATCGCCGGCATCGTGGCCGTGGCGTGCGGCCTTGCGGGCGACGTCATGAACGACTTTAAGGCCGGCGCCGTGCTGGGCACCAACCCGCGTGCGCAGTGGATCGGCCAAGCCATTGGCGGCATCGTGGGCGCCCTGGTCGCCGCCGCCGTCATGGTCGCGCTTGTCACCGCCTATGGTCCGGACGCCTTTGGTCCCGACAAGAGCTTTGTGGCCGCGCAGGCAAGTGTGGTCGCTACCATGGTCTCGGGCATCCCGAGCGTGCCGTGGTTCGTTGGCGGCTTTATCGCCGGCATCGTCATGTACTGGCTCGGCATTCCGGCCATGATGATCGGCCTGGGCGTGTACCTGCCGTTCTACATGTCACTCACGGCATTCCT
>URUC01000138.1 GCA_900550965.1 uncultured Collinsella sp.
CGGTCGTGATGTGCATGAACGGAATGCCCGCCTCCTCGGCGGCCTTCTCCACGGCGAAGGACTCCATCTCATAGAGCGTGCAGAACTGCAGGGCCACGTCGACGATGCCGTCGGCATGCAGGTCCTTGGCCATCTGGACAATGTCCTTCATACGCTGGTCGTTGGGCGTAAAGACGGCGCAGTTGATCTTAAAGTAGCGCTCGGCGATGGCGTCGAGCATCTCGTCGACCGTCTCGCCGGTCTCGTCGACCAGGTCCTTGTAATAGCGCGAACCCGTGCAGGACTCCTCGCCCACCACGACGCCGCCGGCCTTCTCGATGAGGTTGAACAGCTTCCAGTTGGGCACGGCCATGGGCGTGCCGGTGTACAGGATGCGCTTGGTCCCCTTGGGCGCCACGCCCTCGCCAGCCTCGACACGCTGCTCGCACTCAGCCGCCATATCGTTGATGGCTCCGGTCAGACGCGGCGTGTCGTCCATAAAGGCGGCCTGAACGGTCAGCAGGCTGTCGAGACCGCTAATAGGTGCAGGGTCGGCAGCGCGCGTGGCAGCGAGGCGCTGCAGGGCACGTCGCTTCTCATTGGCGGCGTGGATGGCGGCCTTCAGACGCTCAGGCGTGATCGTGACGCCGCACTCTTCCTCGATCTTGGCGGCGAGTTTCTTGACCTCGGCCTTCCAGGTCACGAGCGTCGACTCGTCGTGCACGTTGGGAATATCCATGACGTACATGTTCTTTTGCGTGGCAAAGAACTCGTAGGCCTTCTTCTTGCCATCGCAGGTGTTCTCGCCTACCACTAGGTCACTCGACTCAATGTAGGGGCAGACCTCGCCCAGCTTAAAGCCGGCAAAGCTCTTGATAAGCGGACAGGTGTTGCGCGGCAGATGCTCCTCGACCTTATCGGTTGCCCAATCGGCACCAGAGCACAGACCCACGGGGATACCGTCGCAGGCGAGCACAATCTCCTCGGGCACATAGACGCAGAACGAACCGACGATCCTGGTGGCCTCGCCGGCTTCCTTCTTGTCGAGCATCTCCTTTATACGGCCGCTGTGGATGTTGGTGGCCACAAAGTCCAGGTAGGACGTGGACTTGGGGCGATTGTTCTGCGTCAAGAACATATCGCCGTACATCTGGCCCACGACGCCCAGTAGCATGTCGTGGTCGGCAAGATTCATGCCGAGGCTCTCCCACATCGGATGGAAATCGAATTCTTCAGCCATGACGGTTCCCCTCTCGAACCAAAAACGGATAACAGCGGTATCGATGCACGACGGACGGCGATTGCCCGGCCGTGCTCAAACCCGGAATTTTAGGGAACCTGCTTTGCGGTCGATTATTTAGTTGTGCGTCGTCTCTCCCGGAGCCGTGAACATACCTGCTCATATGCGGCTCCGAGCCATATACTGGGCGCGCGCGGCAACGCGGCGAATATGTGTCGTCTGCGGCATGTGCGCACCCTCCTTTACAAGTTGATATCAACTATATCAACGGTCATCGACTATGCGAACACCGTTGACATTCGTACGACAGCGTCGTGTACCGTCGTTTAATAAAGAATTATCTTAATTGATAAGAGTTTGTCATCCCTCATTCGGCGCGCGGCAAGATAAAGCCGACGAGGCTTATATCCCCGACGGCATTACCCGGCGCTATCGACAAACCAAATGGATCTTACTCGCATCGAAGTGCATGCGCAGTGTCTCGCCTGCTTGCGGCAGCTCGTCGACAGGCATGCCCACCTTGTTGACCTTCCACTGCAGACGCGTGGGCGCATCAGCACGCGGCACGTCCAGCAGCACCAGGCGCTCAAAGCGCGAATCGCTCACTCGGGCCACGTGCAAATCATAGCTGTTGCGACCCCGCTCCGCGCGATTGTCAACATGGAAGTAGCTTGCGCGAATGCCCAGGTACGCCACATTATCGGGAACCTCGCGACCCACGTTAAAGGTCATGCCCCAGTCGAGGGCCTCGACCTCCTGGGGCCCAATCTTGCGCGCGCGGCTTGTATTCTTGCAGCCCGTTAGGCGCAGCGCCGCCAGCGTCTGCGGACGACGGACCACGTCCTCGATGGAGCCGATCTCCTCAACATGCCCGTCGTGCATCACGCAGATGCGCTGGCAGAGGCGGCACGCTTCATCGATGTCGTGGCTCACATAGATCACGGTGCGGTTGCACACGTCGAACAGGTCGAGCATGTTCTGCTCGAGCGCGCTCTTAAGATAGGAATCGAGCGCGCTCATGGGCTCGTCGAACATAAAAATGCCCGGATGCGCCGCCACCATGCGGGCAAGCGCCACGCGTTGCTGCTGACCGCCCGAGAGTCGCACGGGGTAGCGGTCGGCAAAATCGGCCAGACCGAAAATGCCCAGATAGCGCTCGGCCAGCCTTTTGCGCGCGGCGGCGTCACCCGCGTCCTTTACACCGGCGCATACGTTATCGGCCACCGTCATGTTGGGAAACAGCTGATAGTTTTGGAACAGCAGGGCGCATTTACGCTCTTGGGGCGACAGGTTAATACCTGCCGCCGAGTCAAAAAAGGTCACGCCGTTGACGACGATCTTGCCCTCGTCGGGCGTCTCCACACCGGCAATGCAGCGCAGCGTACAGCTCTTGCCACAACCCGAGGCACCGAGCAGCGCCACACGCTCCTCGCCGGCCTCGAGCTGCATGTCGAGGGTAAAGCCGGGATAGCGCTTTTTGATATCCAGAACGAGCGACATGGCTTATCGAGCTCCCTTCGAGACGGCGTCATCGCGCATGAGCTCGGCCAGCGCCTCGCGATCGATACGCAGCGCATCGCCGCCGACTGGGTCGAGCGAATCGCCCTGTCCGGCGAGATCTTTGGCCTGTTTGCGCTCCGCACGGGAAAGGCCACGTTCGCGATACTTTTGCGAATGCGCCGTGTACATATTGATGAACAGAATGACCAGGAAGCTGAACGCAATTACGACCACGACCCAAAAGAGCGCCACCGACGTATTGCCACCCATCCACTCAAAGTAAATCGCAATGGGGATGGTCTGCGTAATGCCGGCGTAGTTGCCCGCAAAGAACAGGGTGCAGCCAAACTCGCCCATCGCGCGAGCGAAGGCGAGCACCGTACCGGCGGCGATGGAGGGCCAGCCGAGCGGCATCATAAGCTTGGCAAAGATGCGACGTTCGGACCATCCCAGGGTTCGCGCCGCATCGAGCATCTGCGTGTCGAGGCTCTCGAAGGCTCCGAGCGCCGTGCGGTAGACCAGCGGAAACGACACTACCACGGCAGAGATCACCGCCGCCGGCCACGTAAAGACGATCGAGGCGCCGTGCGCGATCAGCCACTGGCCCACCCCGGTCGAGCGGCCAAACAGCATGAGGAGCAGAAAGCCGCAGACCGTGGGCGGCAGCACCATAGGAATCGTAAAGACCGAATCAAGCAGGCCCTTGATGCGACTCGAGGTACCCATAGTCTTCCACGCGGCGAACAGACCCAGTGCAAAGGAGATCAGCAGGGCAAGACCGCTCGTTT
>URUC01000139.1 GCA_900550965.1 uncultured Collinsella sp.
GCAGGTGGTCCGTTTAGACCCCATCACGTCGGCTCGCCTGTCGTTCTTCTACGTCGTGCAGACAGCGGAGGGCGTGATGCGCCTGCTCCAGCCGCAGCATACGATGGAGATTCTCGATCAGTCTTCTTCGATCGTGGGTATTAGCGTTATGTCCTCACAGGCTGCTGCTGCCGGCCCTGCCACGTTCCTTTCGTTTGCCGCCCTCATTTCGTTCTCGCTTGGCTTTATGAACCTGCTGCCCATCCCACCACTCGATGGCGGCAAGCTGGTCATCGAGATCATTCAAAAGATTGCGGGCCGCGAGCTTCCGCTCAAGGTCCAGACGATTGTGAGCTATGTGGGCATCGCGCTCTTTGCGCTGTTGTTTGTCTATATGCTTCGTTCCGACATCCTTCGATTTATTCTGTAGGGGAGTGTTTGGATTGTCTTTATCCCATCCTTTGCCTCGCGAGTTGACGCGCCCCGTGCATGTGGGCGGTGTGCAGATCGGTGGCGGCGCGCCGGTGGTGGTCCAATCCATGACCTGCACCGATACCGCTGATGCCCAGGCAACGCTTGCGCAAGTGTGCGCGCTGGCGCAGGCTGGCTGCGATATCGTGCGTGTGAGCGTGCCCACCGAGGCCGCGCTTGAGGGTTTCCGCACCATCTGTACCGAGTCTCCGGTGCCGATTGTCGCTGATATCCACTTTAACCATAAGCTCGCCATTGGTGCCGTTGAGGCCGGTGCCGCCAAGCTCCGCATCAATCCCGGCAACATTGGCGATTGGGCCAAGGTCGATGCCGTGATCGATGCCGCGGGCGCCGCTGGGTGCGCGATTCGTATTGGCGTGAACGCGGGCTCGCTTGAGCAGGATATCGCCGAGCGCGAAGACCTCACGCAGCCCGAAAAGCTCGTGATGTCGAGCGAGCGCTTCGTCAAGCACTTTGAGGATCGCGGCTTTACGAACATTGTGCTTTCGGCCAAGGCCCATAGCGTGCAAACGACGCTCGATACCTATCGAGCCCTGTCACGTGAGATTCCCCACGTTCCGCTTCACCTGGGCGTGACGGAGGCGGGGACCAAGCTCCAGGGCACCATCAAGAGCTCTGTAGGCTTGGGTATCTTGCTTTCCGAAGGCATTGGCGACACCATGCGTGTGTCGCTCACGGCCGATCCGGTTGAGGAGCCGCCGGTCGCCTGGGGAATTTTGCAGTCGCTGGGCCTGCGTCGCCGTGGTCCCGAGATTGTCTCGTGCCCCACGTGCGCCCGCTGCCAGGTTAACCTCATTCCCATCGCCGAGGAGGTCACCGAGCGGCTTAAGAACTATTCCGCGCCGCTTTCGATTGCCGTCATGGGATGTGCCGTAAATGGCCCCGGTGAGGCTTCTGATGCTGACCTAGGCGTTGCTTGCGGACGTGGTCAGGCCTTGCTCTTTTCGCATGGCCAGATCATTGGTAAAGTAGCTGAGGACCAAATTGTCGACTCGCTTATGGCAGAGGTCGACAAGCTTATTGAGGAGAAATAAATGACCCGAGCAATGTATATGTCTAAGCTCTATGCGCCGACGCTTAAAGAGGATCCGGCGGACGCTGAGCTCGCCAGCCACCGCCTGCTGCTCCGTGCCGGCATGATCCGTAAGGAGGCCGCCGGTCTGTATTCCTACCTGCCGCTCGCATGGCGCTCGATCCGCAAGATCGAGAACATCGTGCGCGACGAAATGGATGCCGCCGGTGCCCAGGAGCTTATGATGCCCATTATGGTCGACGCCGAGCTGTGGCGTGAGTCCGGCCGTATCGATGCCTATGGCAAGGAGCTTGTGCGCTTTGACGACCGTCATGGTCGCGAGTTCGTGCTGGGCCCCACGCACGAGGAGACCGTCACGGCCCTGGTGCGCAACGAGCTGCGCTCCTATAAGCAGCTGCCCGTCAACCTCTACCATATCCAGGATAAGTTCCGCGACGAGTTCCGTCCCCGTTTTGGCCTGATGCGCGGTCGCGAGTTCATCATGAAGGATGCCTACAGCTTCTCCGCCACGCAGGAGAGCTTGCAGGAGGAGTATGACAAGATGAAGCAGGCCTACGCTAACATTTGCGAGCGCTGCTACATCAAGGCCTTGCCCGTCGTTGCCGACTCCGGCGAGATCGGTGGCGATACCTCCGTCGAGTACATGGCTTTGGCCGACGCCGGCGAGGCTTCTCTCGTCTATTGCGATGACTGCGGTTTTGCCGCCGATGATGAGGCTGCAAGCACCAAGGTCGTCGTGACTGAGGGTCCCGGTGACGGTACGCTTACCAAGGTCGAGACTCCGGGCATGGGCACCATTGAGGCCGTTGCTAAGTTCTTTGGGTTCCCCGAGAACGGCACGCGCAAGTCCCTGGCGCTCATCGATGCCGAGGGCAAGCCCGTCGTGGCCATCGTCCCGGGCGATCATGAGCTCAACGACTGCAAGGCCGAGCATGTCTTTGGCAAGGGTTATCGCATGATGACGGACGAGGAGCTTCAGACCTACGGTCTGCACAAGGGCTTTATCGGACCGGTTAACTTGCCCGAGGGCATCCGTCTGGTGTGCGACGAGAGCCTGCGCGAGTCCAAGCAGTGGGCCTGCGGTGCCAACGAGGTCGATTATCACTTTACCGGTGCCTGCCCCGAGCGCGACTTTACCGTCGATGAGTGGGCAGATCTGGTCACCGTCGTTGCCGGCGATCCCTGCCCGCACTGCGGCAAGCCGCTCTCTGCTGCTCGCGGCATCGAGGTCTCGCAGGTCTTCCAGCTGGGTACCAAGTATTCCGAGGCCATGGGCGCCACCTTTATGGACGAGGACGGCAAGGAGAAGCCGCTTATCATGGGTTGCTACGGCGTGGGCGTGTCCCGCTCGCTTGCTGCCGTCGTGGAGCAGCACAACGACGAGCACGGTATCGTCTGGCCGGTCTCCGTTGCCCCGTACGAGGTTGCGGTGATTCCGCTCGACCCCAAGAAGGAGGAGTGCGCTTCCGTCTGCGAGCAGATCGTTGATGGCCTGTGCGCCGAGGGTATCGAGGTCGTCGTCGACGATCGCGATGAGCGTCCCGGCTTTAAGTTTGCCGACAACGATCTTATGGGCTTCCCGTATCAGGTGGTGCTCGGCAAGCGTGGCCTCAAGAATGGCACGGTGGAGCTCAAGGACCGTGCTACCGGCGAGCGTGAGGACGTGGCGATCGACGAGGTCGTCGCCAAGGTTGCCGAGCTGGTGAAGGCTGCCCGTCGTTAATCGACGATTTTGCTTGTAGCTCGATATACGGGACGGCCCGCATTTCTCCAGATCGGGGGGATGTAGGGCCGTCCTTTTATCTTGTAGCATCCTCGATATCTAAAAGGAAAACCCCACAGCCCATTCGAGCTGCGGGGTTTCCCTTTGTGCCTCCGGTGCGAAATAAATCGCTCAGATATTACTGATAATCGACGACGTCGATCCAG
>URUC01000140.1 GCA_900550965.1 uncultured Collinsella sp.
TTAAGTGTATCGGTACCGCTCCCCTTTTGCTGGGAGACATCCGAGCCGCTAAAGAACGGCAGGCCCGTACCGGGACGACCAGCACCGGCGCCAGCGAGCGGACGCTTCTTATCCTGGTCCTTGGCGGTGAGCTTCTCGATAGCCTTTTTGATGGAGGCGGACGACACACCCAGGCGCATGAGGATGTCCATGGCCATGCCGTTGCCCTCTTCGACGATGCCGATCAGCAAGTGCTCGGTCGACACGTAGGTCTGGTTGTTCTCACGCGCCACGCGGAAGGAGCGCTCCATCACGCTAATGACGAGCGGCGTAAAGGCGAGCTTGGCCGCCTCGGTCTCCTCACTGGGCTCGGGAACCGTGGTCTGGACCTCTTTGAGAGTATCCATGATGTCATCATAGGAGATGTCGAGCGAACGCAGCGCCTCGGCGGCAATGCCCTCGTCCTCCTTGGCGAGTGCGAGCAGCAGGTGCTCGGTACCCACCTTATTTGAGTGAAGATCGAGCGCTTCTTGCTTGGCCATGGACATGACCTTGCGCGCGCGATCGGTAAAACGGTCTAACATGCTAGTTCCTCTTAGACGAGCTAGTTTTTCAAACGCAAAGCGCCACTCGTGGCGGCGCTTTGGTCTCTTTACCCATATGGAGTATATGTTAACCGCTGGGGCCTTTTCCGCATGCAGCCATACGACAACGTCTACAAAAAAGGAATCGCCGGGTGCGGCGGGCGCTCTAGGTTAGAGGCTGTTGCCTAGCAGGCAGGCTCGGCGTCCATGCTCTCGGCAACGTCATTGGCGGCATCGGCAGCGGGAGCACCCGGCATGTGCACGAGCTCCATGTGCGGCTCGGCAAAGACCGTGCCCATGGGGAAGGCGCGGCGGAAGACAAAGCGAGCAACCGGACCAGCCACTAGCAGGTTCCAAGGCAGGGCCATGATAAAGTTGCGCGGAATGTTGACGAGCCACATCATCGGCAGCGCCTGCAAATTGGCAAGCGGGCCGCCAGGCATGTGGAACAGGCCTTCGCACGCGCCGTAGAGCGACATGATGATGACCATGGGAACGACCATGCAGGAGCTGACGGCGAGCGTCATGGCAAGCGGCGAGCTCTTGCCCGGCGTGACCAGGAATTTAAAAGCGAAACCCTTGGCAAGGGGGCTGGCAACAAACCAGTCGCAGCACATGGCAAAAATGTAGGCAACGGGGAAGCCGAGCCACGCGGCGGCAACAACCTCGCCGTTGATGGCCCCATGCTGCAGGGCAACGTTGTAGATGCTCATCCAGAGCACCATGCAAAAGCACATGATAAAGGTGAACAGCAGGCTCTCTCGTTTGTTGATAGGCATAAAGGGCGAAATCCTTTCTGTGTTACGCCGCAACACCACGCAACAAAAATGGGCGGGCAAGATGGAGCTGTTGGGACTTCATCTCGCCCGCCCGTGGTACGTGCGTCTGCGACTACTTATGTGGTGGAACCAGCCTAGCACGAAAACCCCGCGCTTCGTAAGCGTTGAGTTTATGGAGATGCAGGGCACCAATAATCCCCCGACCCCATAAGTTGCGGTGGAATACGGACTGTTTTGACCCTTTAAGCAGCAATTCAGTCCCTATTTCACCGCAACTCATTTGGTGCAAAGTAACCTGTCCCCCCTTGCACCAATTAGCTGGTGTGGCGCCAGCGAGAGTCGGTGAGGGTTCTCGCCACGCCCAGGCCAACGGGCAGAAACGCCACAATGAGCACTGCACGCACAAACCAGCCGAGCATATTGACCGTGTCGAAGGTGCACATGTAATACATCGAGCGATAGAGATACAGACCGGGCACCATAATGACAATCGATGGCACCGTGAGGGCGATACGTGGGTAGGTGAGCTTGACTTCGGCCAAGCTTGCCAGCAGTCCCGATACCAGCGCGCCGATAAACGCTGCCGCCTCGGGAGGCATACCTACGCTCAGGCCCAGAAAGGGAAACAGCGTCGGCGCATCGACAAGCGTAAGGCGCAAGGTATTGGACACGGCGCCGATCAGCCCAGCTGCCGCGGCCATCTTTACCGGGCTGTTGAACATCACCGAGAAGCCGAATACGCCAACGAAGCTCATCACCACACGCAGGAGCGTAAGGGCAAGCGGCGAAAGGCCGAGCGGGGCAAAATCATCCGGTGCCAGCCCCACACACTCGGCAACCATCCAGCCTACGAGGGTCGCCATCACAATAATTGACACAGCATACGAAAGACGCTCGATGCCGCTTCGCATATCGAGCTTAGCGATGTCGAGGCCTGCCGTAATGAGGGGAAAGCCGGGAATCACAAAGAGCATGGCGCCGATATAGCCTTCTTGGTGCGACATTGCCCCCGGTACGACCTGGCCAAGGCCGAGCAATGCCAGCAGATACGAAACGCAAGCGAGCGCAACGCCCGTCGTCAGCGCACTAAACTGGCCAAGACCCTGCTTGAGAATATGAGAGCGAGCAAAGTTGCCGACACCAGCGCCTACGAATGCGCAGGCCATCTCGATAGGGCCGCCGCCGAGCAAAAAGACGAAGGCGCCGCAAGCACAGGCTGCCGCAAGGCCCTGTTGCCAGGGAGAGTAATCGGGCTTTGAGCTCTCAACGGTCCTGAGCATCTCGTGATACTCGTGTACCGTGAAGCGACGACCATAGGTCTCGATTTCCTTGAGGAAACTCTCCATCATCCAAATGCGATGGGTATTGACTCCCGTTGTGGGCAGGCTGACAACCTCGTTAAAGCAGTGGCCATCTTCGATGCAAGTGCACTCAAACGACAGAAGGCTCAGGTCGACGTGAATCGTGACGCCGAGTACGGCAGCAACACGATTCATGGTATCGCGCACGCGCCAGGCACCTGTTCCGCTTGCAAGCATAAGCATGCCGGTGCGGCAGATGATGGATGACTTATCGGTGAGCGGCGCATCGACGGCAAGCTCATCGCCTGCCGTCACGATCTGGTGCCAGTCAGTTTTCATATGGAGCGCGCCGGCACGAACGCCGTGGTGCATGGGGGCTCTTGAGAGCAACGAATCACGGTGCGCAGGCTGTGGGGGCTCCACTGATTCACCCTCAACCTCATCAGCCTCTTCATCGACCAGATCAAAGGAATCAAGCGGCGCTGGCTCGCGACGGTCGATCAGCTCCTCGTCCTCATCATCAAAGTAGTTGAACTGATCGAGCATGTCCTCTTCGATTGCACGCTCGCTCGCATCGTCCATACAGGCGCTCCCTTCCTACCGACTAACCCCCATCCTAGGCAGCAACGGCTAAAGGAAACATAAAAGAGACGGCTGTCATGCGAGCCATGTGCGCAATATCCGTTGGGTAGTCGTTTAAGAACGTCCCCAATGACTACATCGATGTTTTGGCAACGCCAGCGAGCGGGCCGCATTTGAGACAAGGTG
>URUC01000141.1 GCA_900550965.1 uncultured Collinsella sp.
CGATCGCGCGCAGGATGCCAATCTCCTTTTTGCGCTCCAGTACGCTGATGTAGGTGATGATGCCGATCATGATGGAGCTCACGACCAGGCTGATGCTCACGAATGCGATGAGCACCAAGCTGATGGTGTTCACGATGTCGGTCACCGAACCCATGATGATGCCCATGTAGTCGGTGTACGAAATTACCCGATCATCATGGCCGGCGGCTTTGACCTGCTTGTTGTACGCATCGATGTGATCGAGCACGCGCTCCTTGGCCTCAAAGTCGCGCGGGAAAATCTTAACCGAGATGGGGTCCGCCTCGTCCGCATAGCCCAACGTGGTCAGATTGTTGTCGTAGGTGAGCTTCGACGCCTTCGCATAGCTCATCATGAGCGAACTCAGGTCCTCGGCGTCCATGTTGAAATGGATGGCACGAGCAAAGGCGCTCGCATCCACACGCATAGCGCTCGCCAGGTTGGCAAAACTCGACGACATCTGCGTCGCCATCTGGTCCATAAGCCCTGCCGCGCCCGCCTTGAGCTGAGCTGACACCGTCGCCGCAATCTGATCGCTGATCGACTTCATCACCTGATCCATAGCCTGCTGCAAATACGGAGCCAGCTGCTTTTGCACATAGTCGGTCATCGCCTGCTGCAGGCGCTCGGCCAGGGCATCGCCGCCGAGGGCTTTGAGCCGGGCCAGGATTTGCTGGGCCGCCGCATCATTCTCAAGATACGCCGAGAATGCGGCGGCGAGCTTCGACGCGTCCTTAAGGTCCTCGGGCGTCAGGGCCTTAAACTGATCAGACTGCAAAAAGCCCTCAAACAGTTGGTTGGCAAGCGTTCCCACCTGCTGCATTTGCTCGGGTGTGAGCTCCAGACCGTCAAAGATGCCCGAGAAATCTGGGGTCGGCGCCTTGGCCATGATGTCGCTGAAGTCGATGTCCTTCCCAACGCCCGAAAGGTCAATGTCCAGACCCGACAGATCGATGCCCGTTAGATCAATGCCGCCGCCAGCCGCACCCGAGAGCGCAGACGTATCGAACGAGAACGCGCTCTTGAGCGCCGCCTCGTCCACACTGAACATGCTGCCCAGATCCACTCCTTGTTTGGCCTCGCCTTGCAGCTCATCGAAAGACTTGCCCGTAAAGACATCCGTCTCGGGGTGGGCGAGTTGCTCCTGCACAATCTGCGAATCGGCGGCGCGCTCCATAAGCTGGCAAGTCAGCGCATGCGTATAGGCAATGCCCGGAGACAACGCACTCGCATTGGCCGTCTCGTTAGGTCGCACCACGCCCACAATGTGCACATCGATACCGTCGGCAACCTTGGCGGCCATAAAGTCGGTGTCGCCAGACATGTCGGTCCACATGCCGGTCTCTTCGTTTTTGCGATAGGCATCGGCCGGCGACAACACCTTAAACGTCGTGGACAGCGCATCGTCGTAGGTAAAGTCGGCGCCGGTCTCGGGCGTTTCGACGCCACCGTCAGCCGTCATAGCACTGTTTACCAGATTGTTGAGCTCATCGATATCCAGCGCACCGATGCTGTAGAGCGTGTAATCGCCCACCGTGCCACGGCTAGAAAGCACCATCACGGCTTCGTTGGCAGACGTGGGCCAATGACCGGCGACGACATCGTACTGGCTGTCGAGCAGGCTCTGGTCGTTGATCATCTCGTTAAAGACCGAGGTTCCCATGGAATCCATGCTCACCGTCGCCGCCGAACTCGCGCCGCCGCTCATGGCCTCGGTCATGGCATTGGGCACCAGACGCACGGGCTTCTCGTCTCCCTTGCCGGCACGATAGACAACCGGCGATACACCGTAGCCGTACTGGATGGCATTGACTTCTTTATCGATGCCATCGCCACCGGCATCGAGCCATGCCTTAAAGCTCGTCATGTCGTTGGACTTAACACTTGCAAACATATCTTTTACGGCCGTGACCACAGGGATCTTATCGGTTCCCTTAGCCTTGCCGCCGGCACTGTCGTCGGACGAATCCGCGTTTTCAGGCGAGTCATCATTCGCAGCCCCCTGTCCGTCCATCATGGACGACAGGTCGTAGTCCTGCTTGGAAATCGTAAGCGGGTAACTCGAGAGCGTATCCTCCTCGACCTTTTTGATGTAGCCGTTTACGCCGTTGGACAGCGCCAGAATCGCCGCGATACCGATAATGCCAATCGAGCCTGCAAAGGCAGTCATGGCCGTACGGCCCTTTTTGGTCATGAGGTTTCGGGCAGAAAGCCCCAGCGCCGTCACAAAGCTCATCGAGGTTTTGCGCGTGGGCTTAGCCTCGCGGCGCGCGGCCTTTGCTACATCAAAGGGGCCGGAATCGTCGGTGATCTTGCCGTCCGCCAGGTTGACGATGCGCGTGGCATATTGGTACGCCAGCTCGGGATTATGCGTGACCATGATGACCAGGCGGTCGCGCGCCACGTCCTTAAGCAAGTCCATGACCTGTACGGATGTCGTTGAATCCAAGGCGCCGGTCGGCTCGTCTGCCAGCACGATCTCGGGGTCGTTGATCAGGGCGCGGGCGATGGCCACGCGCTGCATCTGTCCACCCGATAGCTGGCTCGGGCGCTTGTTCATGTGCTCGCCCAGGCCGACTTTCTCCAACGCCTCGCGCGCACGCTGGCGGCGCTCGGCATGGCCCACACCCGTGAGCGTCAGCGCCAGCTCAACGTTTTCCAAAATGGTCTGATGCGGAATGAGGTTATAGCTCTGGAACACAAAGCCGATGCGGTTGTTGCGATAGGCGTCCCAATCGCGATCGTGAAAGTCCTTGGTCGAAATACCGTCGATCAGCAGGTCGCCGGAATCGAAATGATCGAGCCCACCGATAACGTTGAGCATCGTGGTTTTACCCGAACCCGAGGGACCCAGGATGGCCACGAACTCGTTATCGCGAAAAGACAGGCTTACGTTGTCGAGCGCCACCTGCGTAAACGACTGCGCAACGTACCTTTTGCAAATTCCTTTGAGCTCCAGCATGGACGGCAACCTCTCCTGCGCAGGCACCCTGCCCGCTCTCCTCCGCCGTTCGTATTCGACGCGCTTGTCCTACTCTATCCCCATTTTTTACCAGCGCCAATGAGGAATGTAATGAAGCGCGCCAAAAAACGAACGGGACGGCGCCCAAAAGAAGAGGTCCCGAGCGGGACCTCTATATGGTGGAGCTTATCTTAAAAGGTAGCGGACTACTTCGCACAGCGGCGCACGATCATCGCTATGCTTTACGCGTTTTCTACTGCTCGCTATTCGCAATCGCCTGGTCAATAAGCTTGTCGAGCGCTGCGCGCTGCTCAGCGGAGCTGATGGCTCCCACGATTGGATCCCCTACGATGTTGCCATTCTGATCTATGACATACGTTGTCGGGAACGCAGTGACACCCAGTGCAAATTTTCCGGCATCGC
>URUC01000142.1 GCA_900550965.1 uncultured Collinsella sp.
GAGCAGTCACAAAAGCCCCGTCCCAAATTAACTGTTCTGCGGTTGACGGCATCCAAAAGAAACGAGCCCGCATCCCTGGGGGACACGGGCTAGTAAGCTCCATATGGTAGGGGCGGTGGGACTCGAACCCACAATCCTTGCGGCGAGAGATTTTAAGTCTCCTGCGTATGCCAATTCCGCCACGCCCCCGTGAGACTAGAAGTCTAGCACAAGCCGTCCGTTACGCGTTGACTGCCATCGAGTGTTGGCCCGACTTCTCCAGGAACTCCTGGAACTTGGCTTCGTCGCCCTTGTTCTTGTACTGCAGGGCCAGCAGATACTCCAGGCGGCAGCGCTTGACCGGGTCGTCGCCGGCTTCCTTGAGCATGCGCTCCAGTTCGGGAATGTCGTTGTGACGCTTGAGGATCATCGTGTCGTACATCAGCTGGCACTCGTGCGCGACCGCCTCGGCCTGACCGCCCTCAAAGCCCTTGATTTCGTGCAGCAGCTCCTTGGACTTTTTGCGGTCCTCCTGGCCAACGTAGTAGTTAAAGGCCTTGATCACCAGGTCGACGCGCTGCATCTTGGGCAGGTTGAGTCCCAGCAGCAGGTCGAACATCTCGCTGGCACGCTCGTGGTCCTCGCGCAGCAGATAGGAGTTCAGACGCAGGTAGTCGCGGTTGTAGCGCGGGTACAGCATGCTGGTGAGTTTGCCGTCGAGCAAACGATCGAACTCGTCCCACTGCTTGGCAGCCATAAGCTGCTGCAGACGCTTGAACGTGGTGCGTTTTTTGACGCTAAAGAACACCGACACGCCGATGCAGATGATAACGACGGCGGTCCAGAGTGTGCGGGAATCGGGCATGTTAGGGTCCTTAGTCGCTCGTAGCGCGAGCGGTATGACAACACGTACTAGATGTATTATACGCAGCGCACAAGCAAACTGGCATAAAAGCTCATCGAGGCTGAGTGCCATCGCTCGCTGCGGTACACTTACCTAAAGTAAACCATGAAGGGAGACACTACCTATGAAGAAGATCGTTTTGGCTTGCGGTGCTGGCGCTGCTACTTCCACGCTTGTTGCCCAGAAGGTCGCCACCCTGCTCGACGCCAACGGTTACGCCGACAAGTACGAGATCGTGCAGTGCGCCATCTCCGAGGCCAAGGACTACTGCGACGAGGGTGCCGATCTGCTGATCGCCACCACCGTTGCCCCCGAGGGCCTCACCTGCCCGTACGTGAGTGGCGTGCCCTTCATGACCGGCATGAACCGCGTCGCTGCTGAGAAGGCCGTTCTCGACGTTATGGCTCAGTAGGCGCTGCCTGTATGAATGAGCAGAACGCCAACCCGGTAGAGCTCTTTGGCATGCGCGTCGCCCACGTGGGCATTAACGCCACCGACCCGGCCGATGCCCTGGAGATCGCGGAGCTGTTCTCGACGATGATGGGCCTACCCGTTATCGAGACCCCGGTTTCGTACTTTAACGATTCGCTGATCGAGGTCATGAAGCAGAACGGTCGTGGCACCAAGGGCCACATTGGCTTTGCCGTCAACGACATCGATGCGGCCGAGAAGTGGTTTGCCGAGCGCGGGCTCGAGGTCAACGAGGAGTCGCGCGTGCTGCTGCCCGACGGCGGCACCAAGCTCGTGTACTTTAAGCGCGAGTTCGCCGGCTTCGCCGTGCACCTGTGCCGCGAGTAGCGCACAGGCTGCTATAGCTAGCAAAAAGGGATAGGGCCGCATGGCCTTATCCCTTTATTTATGCCGAGGGGTTTTCTATCGTGGCAGGCGAATCGTAAAGCGGCTGCCGACGCCCTCGACTGAGGTCACACCGATGACGCCGCCGTGGCTGTCGACGATCCACTTGGCGATGGCGAGCCCCAGACCCGAGCCCTGCGCGCCGGCATCGCGCGCGTTGTCGGCGCGGTAGAACCGTTCGAACGCGTGAGCTGCGGATTCCTGGTTCATGCCGATGCCTTCGTCCTCAACACTTATGTCGATCGCGCCCGTGTTCGCATCGGGCGTTATGCCAAATGTGACGGTGGTTCCCGCGTCCGAATACTTGGCGGCGTTTTGCACGATTACGCGCAGAGCCTGCTTCACGAGCGCCACGTCAACGGGCGCGTCGCAGCGCGGGTCGCTGACAAGCGCAGCGTCGTACGCCAGTCGATACGTGTGCGCGGCATCGATCATCTGCGATTCCTCGCATACCTCGCCGACCAGCGCGGCCAGGTTGGTATTCGCACGCCGCAGGACCGTGCGCCCGGCATCGCCGCGCGCCAAAAACAGCAGTTGTTCCACGAGCTCCTGCATATGCTCGCTTTCGGCCTTGAGCGAGGCGATGGACTCCGCCAGTACGTCCGGGTCGTCTTTGCCCCAGCGGTCGAGCATGTTTACGTAGCCCTGAATCACCGCGATGGGCGTGCGTAGCTCGTGGCTTGCATCGTTGACAAAGCGCATCTGCTGCAGCTTGGCCTCTTGCATCTGGCGCAGTAGGCGGTTGAGTGCAACCTCGATGCTCGCCAGGTCGGCGTCGCCGGTGGTGACGCTCGGCGAGTCGACGCTTGCGCGCTCGATGGCCTGCTCCAGTGTTTCCATCTTGCCGCCGGAGAGCTGCATGCGGCCGAGTTCGTCCACGCGCAGGGCCAGATCGTTGAGCGGCGCCATGGTGCGGCGCACGCGGCGGGCGCCGCCGAGCATGTTGAGCACGCTGATGACCTGCCAACTCACAACGACAAGGTAGAGAGGCCATAGCGCGACGAGGTCCTGCGCGAGGGGGAAAGTCTTGGTGGTACGCGCAAGCTCGACGGTATAGGTGAGCGTTGTCAGATCCCAGCCGCGTGTGGGCGTCAGCGACACGCCGTGAACGGCGGCGCCGGGGATCCATCCCGCGGTAAACGCGCCGTCGGGCAGCGTCTGGTTGTATCCATAGACGAGGATCGCCGCCGCAATAACCAACAGTAACAGATCGAGCCAGATGTGGCTCATCAAGCGGCGCCACATATAGCTCCAGTTGATGGCGCGGGCGATGGAGGTGACGCGCTTGGTCTCGGCGTTACGCGCGGCAGACATAGCCCACCCCGCGCACGGTCTGGATGATGCGGGCGCCGCCGGCGTCCTCGATCTTGGCGCGCAGGTGCGCGATGTGCACGTCGACGTTGTTGGTGTCGCCCACGTATTCGTAGCCCAGCGCTTCGTGCGCGATGCGCTCGCGCGTGAGCACGGTCTCGGCATGCGCCATAAGCAGGGCGAGGACATCGAACTCGCGGGCCGTGAGCGCGATGGGCGAGCCGCCGACCGTGACTTCGCGGC
>URUC01000143.1 GCA_900550965.1 uncultured Collinsella sp.
GTTGTTTGCGCGCTTATTTGCCTTGAATCGCCCGGCAGCCCTATGTACACCCAGGATCGCGTTGGCAAGGGCGGAAAGACAATCAAGATTTTTAAGCTCCGCAGTATGGTCGCTGATGCAAACGACGTGCGCAAGTACCTGAGCCCTGAGCAGCTACATCAGTGGGAAGTCGAGCGCAAGGTCGATGATGACCCTCGTATTACCAAGATTGGTCAGTTCATTCGTAAATGCTCTATCGACGAGATGCCTCAGTTTCTCAATGTGCTGAACGGTGACCTTTCTGTCATTGGTCCTCGCCCCATTACAAGAGATGAGCTTGAGCAGCACTTTTCCGACGAGGAGAAGGCTGAGTTGCTTTCTGTTCAACCCGGCATCACGGGTCTGTGGCAGGCAACCGACCGTAACGAGGCGACATTTGAGAGTGGCTTGCGTCAGAAGATCGAACTTTGTTATGTGCAGAATCGATGCTTCCGTATGGATTGCAAGTGCTTCGCAGGCACCTTTGGGGCCATGTTCGGCAAAGAGAGAACGGGGCGCTAGATGGATATTTCTGTCATCATCCCGACTCTTAATGCTGAACATGAAATTGAGACGCTCTTAATCGCCCTTGATCGCCAGTCAATTCAGCCGAATGAGATTCTGGTCGTCGATTCCGCATCGGATGATAAAACTATCGAGTTGGTTCAGAAACACAAAGGCGTTCGCTTGCTGCAGATCGATCGTCAGGATTTCAACCACGGCACCACAAGAGACAAGGCGCTGCGGGAGTCGAGCGGCGACTTTGTATGTTTTCTCACCCAAGATGCCGTGCCCGTTTCCGATGATTATCTGAAGCGGCTTGTTGCTCCCATGGTTGATGATTCCGACATCGCCCTTGTAAGTGGCAGGCAACTGCCCAAGGCGGATGCTCGGCGCTTTGAGCAGCTGGTGCGTGGTTTCAACTATCCTGATTCGCCATCCGTTCGTTCGAAATGCGATCTCGAGAAACTCGGTATTAAGACGTTTTTTGCATCTGACGCCTGTTCTGCCTATCGACGGATCGCATATCTCGAATGCGGTGGATTCGATCATGTTAACACCAACGAGGACATGCTCATGGCCGCCAAGTTTATCGCCTCGGGTATGAAGGTTGCTTACGAGCCGCATGCCGAGGTCTTTCACTCGCACAACTTGACGCCAGCCCAGCAGTTTGCCCGCAACCGCGCCGTCGGTTTCTTTCTCGAAACGCATGCGGACGATCTCATGCATGCAAGTGAGATCGGTGAAGGGGGCCGGCTCGTCAAAGCGGTCTCCTCCCAGCTCCTTCGGGAGGGCAATCTGGTCGAGTTCATCGCCTTCGGCGTCGACTGCTGCGCCCGCCTTCTGGGAAACCGCGCCGGCCGCAGGGCCGCTAGAAAAGAAAGGCCATAGCCAGTGAAAGGCATCATCCTCGCCGGCGGGTCCGGCACCCGCCTGTACCCGCTCACGCTCGTGACCTCAAAGCAGCTGCTGCCGGTCTACGACAAGCCCATGATCTACTACCCGCTGTCCACCCTCATGCTGGCGGGCATCCGGGACATCCTGGTCATCTCCACGCCGACGGACCTCCCCAACTTCGAGCGCCTGCTCGGGGACGGCTCGCGCTACGGCGTGAACCTGTCCTACGCCGAGCAGCCGAGCCCCGACGGCCTGGCCCAGGCCTTCACCATCGGCGAGGACTTCATCGCCGGCGAGCCGTGCGCCCTGGTGCTCGGCGACAACATCTTCTACGGCAACGGCCTGTCCCGCCACCTGACGCGCGCCGTCCAGAACGCCGAGTCGGGGAGGGCCACGGTCTTCGGCTACCACGTGGACGACCCCGAGCGCTTCGGCGTCGTGGAGTTCGACGGCGAGGGCAGGGCCGTCTCCATCGAGGAGAAGCCAGCCGAGCCCAAGAGCTCCTACGCCGTCACCGGCCTGTACTTTTACCCGGGCGACGTCGCCGCCAAGGCCCATGAGGTCAGGCCCTCGGCCCGCGGCGAGCTGGAGATCACCGACCTCAACCGGATGTACCTGGAGGAGGGGACGCTGTCCGTGGTCACCCTCGGCCGCGGCTACGCGTGGCTGGACACCGGCACCATGGAGAGCCTGCACGAGGCCGCCGAGTTCGTCCGCGCCGTGGAGCACTCCCAGGACCTGCCCGTGTCCGTGCCCGAGGAGATCGCCTGGGAGAACGGCTGGATCACGACCGCCGGGCTGGAGGAGGCCGCGGAGGCCTACGGCAAGTCGGTCTACGGGCGGCACCTCAAGAAGGTCGCCGCCGGCGAGATTGTCAACAGCCCGCACGAGTACTAGGAGAACTCCCCATGTCTGAGATTTTTGAACCCAAGAACATCATCGTCACGGGCGGCTGCGGCTTCATCGGCAGCAACTTCGTGCACTACGTGGTGGACAACCACCCCGACGTGCACGTGACCGTCCTGGACAAGCTGACCTACGCCGGCAACCCCGAGAACATCGCGGGCCTGCCCGAGGATAGGGTCGAGCTCGTCGTGGGCGACATCTGCGACGCCGAGCTGCTCGACAGGCTCGTCCCCGGCCACGACGCGATCGTGCACTACGCCGCCGAGAGCCACAACGACAACTCCATCGCCGATCCGGAGCCGTTCCTGCGCACCAACGTGGAGGGCACCTTCCGCCTGCTGGAGGCCGTCCGCAAATACGGCATCCGCTACCACCACGTCTCCACCGACGAGGTCTACGGCGACCTGGCGCTCGACGACCCAGCCAAGTTCACCGAGGAGACGCCGTACCACCCGTCCTCGCCGTACTCGAGCACCAAGGCCAGCTCCGACATGCTCGTGCGCGCCTGGACCCGCACCTACGGCCTGCGCACCACGATCTCCAACTGCTCCAACAACTACGGCCCCTACCAGCACGTGGAGAAGTTCATCCCCAGGCAGATTACCAACATCGTCGACGGCGTGCGCCCCAAGCTCTACGGCCGCGGCGAGAACGTCCGCGACTGGATCCACACCGAGGACCACTCCTCGGCCGTCTGGGACATCCTGACCAAGGGCCGCATGGGGGAGACCTACCTCATCGGCGCCGACGGCGAGAGGAACAACATCACGGTCCTGCGCATGATCCTCGAGGCGATGGGGAAGGACCCCGAGGACTTCGACTGGGTCGCCGACCGCCCCGGCCACGACCGCCGCTACGCCATCGACTCGACCAAGCTCCAGCGCGAGCTCGGCTGGAGGCCGGCCCACACCGACTTCGCCGGGGGCCTCAAGGCCACCATCGACTGGTACACGGACAACCGC
>URUC01000144.1 GCA_900550965.1 uncultured Collinsella sp.
GGCATGTAGGATTTCGAGCGGCGGAAGCTTGAGGCCGTCCTCTTCTTCGCCCTCGTTATCTGCGGCGCCGCCGTCCACTCCCCCATCACGAGCCGCAGCCGATTCGATAGCACTCGTGGCAGGCGCATCGGCAACCTTGGGATGCTTCAGGAAGTCGGGAATCTGAGGTGCGGCCGAGACGGGATTCACGGCAAACGGCGGCACGGACTCGTCGATCTTATCGGGGTCGTCTTCCATCGAAAGCTGGCCGGTTACCTGGCCGCGCTTTGCATGGCGACGCGGCAGCAAAGTTGTCTTTGCGGTCTCAATCGGAGCCTCGTCGTCCTCGTCATCGCCCTCGGTGAGCTCAATCTCGCTATCGGACCAAGACGGGTCGGGCTCACTCGTATTGAGCTTAGGCGCAGACTTGCCCTTCTTGGCATGGCGGCGCGGCAACAGCGTGGTCTTGGCTCGCTCGGCTTCAACCGACTCGGATACGTCGACAAACGGGTCATCGTCCTCGTCGTCATCCAAAACCGGGTCGACATCGCCACCCATGACCGTGGTCACCGCGGCGTCAGTCCCCTTCTGGCGCAGAATGCTCAGGTGCGGACGAGCGACGCCGGGAACAGACAGGGCCTCTTCATCGCCCCACGGGCTGGCGTTGACATCGGCACGACGGCGTTCGGCAAAATCTGCCGCACGATCGCGTGCGGAGCGCAAAACGCCACCCACCGAAAAGCCGATAATGACCAAACCAACGACGACAAGCCCCAGCAAGACAACCATGGCGATAGGTTTACCCAGGGCGTTTTGCAAGGCACTTGCGATAAAGGCGCCAATGTAGCCGCCCGACACGGAAAGGTTCTGCGGCGTAAACATAAGGTCGCACGAATCGCTCGTGCCCGGCACCATCAGCGAAAGAATGGAGACGACGGCGATAAAGACCACGGCGCCGCCCGCGACAGAGCGCACGTTGAGCGGCGAGTCCTCACCCAAAAAGAGCGTGGCGGCAAACAGCAAGATGACGATCGGCAGCACGTAGGCGCCCAGGCCAAAGCCCAGGTGGTAGAAACCGGCAACCGCAGCCGTCACGGGCGCTGTTGCCGGAGAGATCACGGCAATGAAGGACGCGATCGCCAAAACGGCGATGACCACACCGGCGATATCGCGATTGGCCGAAGGCTCGACCAAGGGCTCAAACTCATCGAACTCGGACTCGTGGCCCTTATTGGCACGCAGATGGGAACCGGCACCCTTAGCAGATGCCGGTTGGTTATTGGCCTTATTGCCTTTGGCGTTTTGTGCAGATCCTCCATGACGACCGGGATGATCATCGGACGGGTGCGCGTACGGCTCCAGATAAAGTTAGAGAGCGAATCGCGCACGGCCTTGCGAATGGCATCGGAACCGCTGCTGGTAAAGCTAAACTTACCCTTCTCGATCGTCTTCATAATGGACGCGGAGGCATCCTCGGAGAACTGGTCGTCGATGGCAAACGAGACGCCGCGGCCCGAGAACTCGATGGCCTCGATCTTCTTGTGTTTGAGGGAGACGATGGCAACGGCCGTGACCATACCGTCGTTGGCGAGCTTCTGGCGATCGCGCAGGACGATGGGGTCGGTATCGCCGATACGCAGGCCGTCGACGTAAACGACACCGGACTCGACGGGCGTACCGCGCTTGACGATACCACCGCGCATCTCGAGCGTGTCGCCGTTATCGAGGATAAAGATATGATCGTCCTTGATGCCCATCTTGCGCGCCAGCTGGGCATGGGCGCGCAGATGCACGGCCTCACCGTGAACCGGCATAAAATACGTGGGCTTGGCCATGGCCATCAGGAGCTTGAGCTCCTCCTGGCTACCGTGACCCGAGACGTGGACGAGAGCGCGGTTCTTATCCCACACGTCGCAGCCGAGCTTGGCCAGGCTGTTGACGACCTGCTGGACGGCCTTCTCGTTGCCAGGAACGGGAGTTGCCGAGAGGATAACGGTATCGCCCTCGTGGATGGAGAGCGTCTTGTGCTCGCCATTGGCCATGCGGGACAGGGCCGACAGCGGCTCGCCCTGCGAACCAGTGCACATGACGACGATCTTGTCGTCAGGCAGGTTATCAATATCGAAGGCATCGATGATATCGGCATCATCGATGTTGAGATAACCGAGCTCGCGCGCCACGCGGGTGTTCGTGAGCATGGAGCGACCGGTCACAACGACCTTACGGCCGCACTTGCGGGCGGCATCGCAGATCTGCTGCAAACGATGGATGTGGCTCGAGAACGATGCGACGAACACGCGACCCGGGGCGTTCTTGATGGCGTGCAGCAGGTTGGGACCAACCTCGGCCTCGGACTTGGTAAAGCCGGGAACCGTGGCATTGGTGGAGTCGGAAAGCAGCAGGTCGATGCCCTGCTTGGCAAAGCGGCTGATAGCGGCATAGTCGGGCGTGACGCCATCGATGGGCGTCTGGTCGAGCTTAAAGTCGCCGGTGTGCATAACGGTGCCCTGATTGGTGCGGATGAACACGCCCAGAGCGCCGGGGATGGAGTGCGTCATCGAGAAGAAGTCGAGCGAGATGCCGCCGAGGTTGACATGGCTGCCGCCCTTGACCTCGCGGAACTTAGGCGCGCGGATGCGGAACTCGGAGAGCTTGCCCTCGATAAAACCGAGCGTCAGCTTGCTCGAGAAGATGGGCACCTTGTTGTTGAGGTCCTGCAGCAGGTACGGAAGCGAACCGGTGTGGTCCTCGTGGCCGTGAGTGACGATGATACCGCGGAGCTTCTCCTCGTTCTCCAGAACATAGGTGTAGTCGGGAAGCACCAGGTCGATACCGGGCTGGGAGTCATCCGGGAACATAAGACCGGCGTCGACGAGCACCATGTCGTCGCCGCACTCGAAGACCGTCATGTTCTTGCCGATGCCGTCAAGGCCGCCGAGCGGAATGATCTTCAAAGGAGATGATTTTTTAGCTGCCATAGGTAAGTGTGGTTTCCTTTCTTCGAAACGGGTCTGGAACAACCGACGGGGCGCTTCTGGCAAACCGACCGCCGGGAACGTACAAATATGCATCGCAGAGTCGATGCAATAACCACAGTATGATACCCATTTGCACAACAACAGACCACCCATGCATCAAAGCCCCATCTGAACCGGTCTATCCCGCCGGTCTGGGGCCATCGGGGGCCGGGGCGGGTTAAGTTTGCTGCTCTACAGTCCTGCGCAAGACGGAAAGCACATTAAGTGCTTTCCTTTGCGTG
>URUC01000145.1 GCA_900550965.1 uncultured Collinsella sp.
ACGCCAAAATGGAGGCCACCGGCCTTTCGGAGGGCATCCTGTTCATCGACGAGATGCACACCATCATCGGTGCCGGTTCTGCCGAGGGCTCCATCGATGCGAGCTCCATGCTCAAGCCCGTGCTCGCGCGCGGTGCCTTCCAGATTATCGGCGCCACCACGGCCGAGGAATTCCGCAAGTACCTCACCAAGGACCCGGCCTTTGAGCGCCGCTTCCAGACCATCGATGTCGAGGAGCCGAGCGTCGAGGACACGGTCAAGATCCTGACCGCGCTCAAGCCGCGCTACGAGGAGCACCATCATGTGCGCTATACGCAGGGTGCCATCGAGGCCGCCGCGAACCTTTCCAACCGCTACATCCAGGATCGCTTCCTGCCCGACAAGGCCATCGACCTCATCGACGAGGCCGGTGCCCGCGCTCGCATCGCCGCGAATCGCGCGCCCGAGCCGGTGCGTGAGGCCGAGCATCGCATTGAGGAGCTCAAGGCCGCCGCGCAGGAGGCCACCGAGAGCGACGACATGAACAAGGCCGCCGAGATCACCGAGCAGCAGAAGGCTGCCGAGATTGAGCTCGCCGAGGCCAAGGCCGCCTGGACCGCCGAGCTCGACGCCAGCCCGCTCACCATCGATGTGAGTCAGATTGCCGACATCGTGTCCGTGACTTCGGGCGTGCCGGTGTCCTCGCTTACCGAGAGCGAGAGCCGTCGCCTGCTGCAAACCGAAAGCGTGCTCAAGACGCGCATCATCGGTCAGGATGAGGCTGTCGATGCGGTTGCCAAGGCAGTGCGCCGCAGCCGCTCGCCGCTCAAGGATCCGCGTCGCCCCGGCGGCAGCTTTATCTTCCTGGGTCCCACCGGCACGGGCAAGACCGAGCTCGCCAAGACGCTCGCCGAGTACCTCTTTGGCAGCAAGGATGCGCTCATCAGCTTCGACATGTCCGAGTTCGGTAGCGAGTTCGAGGTCTCCAAGCTCATCGGTAGCCCTCCGGGTTACGTCGGTCACGACGAGGGCGGCCAGCTCACCAAGGCCGTTCGTCGCCACCCGTACTCAGTCGTGCTGTTCGACGAGATCGAGAAGGCGCACCCCGATATCTTCAACATCTTGCTGCAGGTGCTGGAGGAGGGCCGCCTGACCGATAGCCAGGGCAAGACGGTCGACTTCCGCAACACCGTGATCATCATGACGTCCAACGTGGGCGCTCGCGAGATTGCGCAGGATGCGAGCGTGGGCTTTGGTACCACCGGCGAGCAGGGCCTCACGTCGAGTGAGATCCGCGGCCGCGCGATGGGCGAGCTCAAGCGCCTGTTCCGCCCCGAGCTGCTCAACCGCATCGACGACATCGTGGTGTTCCAGAAGCTCTCGGGTGAGAACCTGACCAAGATCGCGCACCTGCTGGTGGACGACCTGCGTCAACGTTTGATTGCCAACGGCATGAACATCAAGCTCACCGATGCGGCCTATGACAAGATCGTGGCGGAGGGCACCGACCTCACCAACGGTGCGCGTCCCTTACGCCGTGCGATCCAAAAGCTCATCGAGGACCCGCTGTCCGAGGAGCTTTTGGCCGGCGAGTGGGGCTGTGGCGATACCGTCCTGTGCGACGTGGCCGATGGCAAGTTTGTCTTTAGCCACGGCACGGGCGAGATCCCGGCACCGCGTCCGGCAGGCACGCTCGGTGGCGATACCGCCCCGGCGGCACCGCACACCGGCAACGCCGCGCCCGTGAGCGGCGGCGTGACCTCGGGCCCCGGCGGCATGATGAAAGCCGGCTCCGGCGCGCTGTAGGGATTGAATATCACCTTGCATGATGGGGGGCGTTCCCGATGAGGGGCGCCCTTTTCTTGTGGAGAAGAGTTTCCAGTAACGATAAAATAATTGAAAATGTACTGCTGGATGGCAAAAGGGGTTACTATGGCGAATAGCGCTCAAAGAATTGAGATGTCGTTCGATAACATGAGAAAAATCGGAATGGTTCTTTGTGCCGTGTTGGTACTTATTGCCATCGCTACTATCGCCGTCTTTGGTTCGGCACTTTTTGTTGCATGCCAAAGTATTTTGAATGGCGCAGTGGTAATCGAAGGGGTCGTTGAGCTTGGTGAGGGCGGCAGCATCGCGCTCCCAAACTTGGCGCTATGGGCGGTTTTGCTCCTTGCAGGGGAGTTTACATTGTTAAGCATCAGCTTCGATGTCGCTCGTCGTCAATCGCCTTTTTCTATTCGACATGCACGGATGATTGCCGTTATTGCTTGCCTATTTGCAATTAATGCCATTATGGGCTCTCTACAGATTGGCAGCGATTTAAAAATAATGGTGGGCAATTGTGTATTGAGTTGTCGTATGAATTCCGCTCTCCTTCAGATTGGTGACTCAGGCATCACGTTGGATGTGGGATCTATCATTGCAATGATGGTCGCTTTCGCTTTGTCGATCTTCTGGCGCTATGGGGCGCTTTTGCAGTCCCAGTCCGATGATTTGGTCTAGGTGATTGACCATGGATTATCTCATTATTGAGGTTGAGACGCTTTTGCTTAAGACCGGGAAAACAAATGCCGATCTAATAAGAGCGACTGGGCATACGCCAGCCAACATTTCTAAAATCCGTAATGCAAAAATAAAGGCTATACGCTTGAAGACATTGCTCGATATCTGTGTTGAGTTGGATTGTCAGCCGGGAGATTTGATCCGTCGTGTGAGTGAAATAGAACTTGAGGAACTTACCATCGCGCGTGCGCGGAATAAGATTTTGCAAAGACGCAATCCCGACCCCCCCGAGATATTGCCCACAGAGGTTTACGTAGTAGATCTTTCTAAGGAATAACAAAACAGAATAAGAAGACAAGAATACAAACACGTATACATGCAAGGCTCCTACCGCAAACGATCGGCAGGAGCCTTAATGTATTTGAAAATAGTTCTTGAAATCATTATATTATCGAATTACGATAATATCGTATTAAAACAGACGATAAATCGAAAGGAGGTAATTATGAACTAGGTAATCGATCCGTGTTGCAACGTGCAGGGTGGCGGTGGTGGCTGCCGCAATTACCACCCGTGTTCGCGCTGTAGCTGTTTTGGCGTATATGTTCATTTCTAGGAACGCGAACGTTAATGCTGGTTAAGACAGCAGAGGGTAAGCAGCGTGGTCGATAACTGCCATCCGTCGGCCGCGCTGCCTTTT
>URUC01000146.1 GCA_900550965.1 uncultured Collinsella sp.
CATCCGCATGTACTTCTCCCGGCGACCACAGCGGATAGATAAACACGAACATGCCGGCGATGATGGAAAGTGCGCCGCTCAGGATGGCGAGGGCGCGGTTGGACGAAAGCTCGGACTCCAGAATGGACATGACACCTTCGACAATCCAGCCAAAGCCGGCCACGATAACCACCATCGTGGTGAGCGTCGCGGTCGAGAAGGCCTGGTTGCGCAGGATTATGACGCCGCCCAAGATAATGAGTAGGTTGGAGATGATGCTCGTCACGCGCCAGCCGGTGGGCAGCAGCGGCTCAAAAATGGCAGTGAACAGTCTGATGGCAGCAGTGATTACAAAGTAAAAACCCAGGACGGTCGTCAAAAAGACGAGGGACTTGGCGGGTGCAAAAAGCAGCGCGATACCAGCAATGAGTGCTAAGACGCCCGTGATGGCGTAGATCCAGCGTACGGCCTTGACGGCTTTGCCCGCCATGCTTTTCTCGTCAAATCCAAACTGGCTCGATTTTTGGTCATCGTTCTTAAAGATGCCCATAATGTCTCCTTTCCGTGCGGCGTAAGCCTTGATCGTTACAACCAGTATCGCTTAAAGGCGCTGGCGTATGGGTCGGGGAGGGCGAAACGTAACCCAAAGGTCCCGAATTGTTTCCGTTGTTCCCCACGTCGCGATTTTCTATTCAACAGGTGTAGAACATTGCAGCCCTGTTCGTTATTGCCTACGTTTTAGGTTAGATTTTCCTAAAGACAATTGGCTTGAATTGGGGGTCCCTATGAACGAAGCAGTTCCCGCAGCGCCGGTAAGCGCAGAATCGATGGCAAAGCAGGGCTGCGAAAAGCTCGGTCTGGAAGCGTTTGATGCGCTGGTCCGTCGTGCCCGTACGTGCCGTCGCTTTGACGAGTCCATGCGCGTGCCGCGCGAGTTTTTGCTCGAGCTGGCGGAACTGGCGCACCTGGCTCCCTGCGGTGCCAATGCTCAGCGTCTGCGTTTTCATGTGGTAAGCGGTGCAGAGGACTGCGCGCGTGTATTTGACGAGCTTGCATGGGCCGGTGCGCTCAAGGATTGGCCGGGTCCTGCCGAGGGCGAGCGTCCGACCGGCTACATCGCGATTCTTGCCGAGCGCGCTGTTCCGGGTAAGCCCGCCGCGCCCATCACCGAGGTCGACACGGGCATTGCCGCGCAGACGATGATGCTCGCCGCTCGCAGCGCCACGCCCGAGGTGGCAGCCTGCATGTTCAAGGCCTTTACGCCCCACGCGATCGATGCTATGGGGCTCGATAACGACAAGTATGAGCTCAAGCTGATCATGGCTTTTGGCGTGCCGGCCGAGACGCAGATGATCGATGCGATCGATTCCAACCCCGACGGCTCAATTAATTACTGGCGTGACGATGCGCAGGTGCACCACGTACCCAAGCGCCCGCTCGCCGACGTGCTGGTGTAGCTGAGCGTCACCGCGGCGTGATCAGACGGTAAACCACCACAAAGGTGCCTGTCCCCTTTGTGGTGGTACGAGGGGAGAGCGTGTGGCAGATCTGTATTTGGTGCGGCATGGGCAGACTGAGCTCAATGTGCAGAGCATTTTGCAGGGCTGGCACGATTCGCCGCTTACGGCGCGCGGGCGCGAGCAGGCGCTGACGGCGCGTACGGCGTTTGCGGCGCGTGGCGTGGCCTTTGATCATGTGTATTCCTCGCCGTTGGGCCGGGCGCGGCATACGGCCGAGCTTATCGTTGGCGAGGGCCGTTCCATTGAGCTGGTCGATGACCTGCGTGAGTGGCATTTTGGCTCGCTGGAGGGCACATCAAATCGCGAGATGCCGCCGCAGCCCTGGGGCGATTATCCGGTGGCCTTTGGCGGCGAGTCGGAAGTGCAGCTTCAGTCGCGCATGGTCGCGGCGCTGTCCCGTATTATGGCCCGGCCGCAGCACGACTGCGTGCTGGCGGTTTCCCACGGCTCAGCCTGCCAGGAGTTTCTTGAGTATGTGACTGGCGGGGGAGAGCTACCCGACAACGGTGCCGTGCTTCATTTTGGCTATTGCGACGGGGCGTTTTCGCTCTTGGGTTGGTAACGAACGAAAGGACCCCTATGAATAAAGATCTGTATCTGGTCCGTCATGGACAGACGATATTCAACCTTAAGCGTATCATTCAGGGGTGGAGTGACTCGCCGCTTACGCAGTTGGGTTGCGACCAGGCGGCGCGCGCCGGCATGTTTTTACGTGCGCGCGGCATTGAGCCCGATCATGCCTACACCTCCACGCTTCATCGCACCGAGCAGACTATCGCCAACTTGTGGCCGGGCTTGGCGTACGAGCGCCTGGACGGCCTGCGTGAGTGGTTCTTTGGCGACTTTGAGGCCGAGCGCGTGATGCTTATGCCCGAGCGCCCGTGGCGCGATTTCTATCGTCAATTTGGCGGCGAGGGCCAGATCCAGGTGCGCGAGCGCATGGTGGCGACGCTGACCGAACTCATGCAGCGTCCGGACCATACGTGTGTGCTCGCGGTAAGCCATGGCTCGGCTATCAAGGAGTTTATGGATCACGTGAAGGGTGCGGCGGCCGACGAGCGCGATCGCGTGCCGGGCAACTGCTCGGTGCTGCACTTTGCGTTTGACGACGAATCCGACACGTTTGAGTTGGTCGAAGTCTTTACGCAGGAGGATTACGCGCGCGAGCTGGGGCTTGAACCGCTTGTAGCGGCAGTAGGCCCGCAGCGCGGGTAGCGCTGGCGTTGCGGCGCGGTTTGCCGGCGAAATTGTTTGATGCGAAAGGGGCGGGGATGCATGCACGGGCATTGCATCCCCGCCCCCTGTTTGTTT
>URUC01000147.1 GCA_900550965.1 uncultured Collinsella sp.
TTCCGTCTTGCGCAGGACTGTAGAGCAGCAAACTTAACCCCCGCCCCCAGCCCCGGAGACCCTCCCGGAGGGACCGAAAAATTTTTTCAAAAAAGTTGTTGCGCGCCGGACAGACTTCTGTGTATACTAATCCCCGCAGCGCACGCGAGCGGAAACAAACGCGAACGTCTGATTGGGGAGTTAGCTCAGTTTGGTTAGAGCGCCGGCCTGTCACGTCGGAGGTCGCGGGTTCGAGCCCCGTACTTCCCGCCAACGCAATTAAAGTCACGTCTTCGGACGTGGCTTTTTGCGTTTGATGCACTTTGTTTCGATAGAACGATCGCCCTGGCGCATCTTCGCCCAGAATCCCCGCGCCTTCGGGAACGCAAGTAAAATCTAATAAGTCTATCTGTCTGAACAACAGCTTTGTTGCGCAACACCTGTTCAACGAGACAGGGGGTTAGGTTATACTAAATTGCACTGTAGGCCGCATCTGATGCATTTCGCTCCAAGCGCGGCACTCAGTGGATATCCGATTTACCATTTGGATGTCCTGCGGTCATTTAGCGTCTCGACACAAGCTCGGCCCCGGAGCTCGTTCGAGCTGTTCGTATTCCTTGAAAGGGGAAAAATGGACATATCGAGGAAGACTGATTACGCCCTTCGTATGCTGGCGATGCTTGCCGAGGATCCGGAGCGTTTGCTTTCTGTTCGCACCGCTGCCGAAGAGGTCAATGTTCCGTATTCGTTTGCCCGCTCGATTCAGCACGGTTTGGTCCAGGCCGGTATTGTGGAGAGCCTGCGTGGCGTCCACGGTGGCATGCGTCTCAAGGTCAGTCCGGACGACGTCACCATCCGCCAGGTCGTCGAGGCCGTTCAGGGCCCTATGGTTATGAATGATTGCACCGCACCCGATGGCGACTGTGCACGCATGGGCACGTGCTGCTATCATCCCCTGTGGGCCGGAGCTCAAGCGTTGATGCGCGATTACCTCGATTCCGTTTCGCTCGGCGACATCGTCGCTCACCGCCAGTTCCCGGCCGTCGATCCCAAATTCGCCGACCGCGAAGCGTTTCCCGAGTACGCCACCTGCGCGTGCGCTTGCCGGGAGGAATAGCGCCGCATAAGGAGCATAGATATGATTCAGGACCCCTTTCGTTCGATGATTCGTTCGGAAGGGGTCCTGCGTTATCGCGACCTTCCGTGGCGCCGCACGCGCGATCCGTACATCATTTGGCTTTCCGAGGTCATGTTGCAGCAAACACAGGTGCCACGCGTGGAGACGCGTATGCCGGCGTGGCTCGATCGCTTTCCGACCGTGCAGGCGCTTGCCCAAGCCGCGCCTTCCGATGTTTTGGACGCTTGGCAGGGCATGGGCTACAACCGACGCGCTCTGGCGCTCCACAAGGCCGCTCAGCGCGTTGTGGAGGACTGGGACGGTGAGTTTCCGCGTGAGACGCGTGACTTGGTCGCTCTGCCTGGTATTGGCCCGGCAACGGCGCAAGGTATCCGGTCGTTTGCGTTTGACCTTCCAGGCGTGTATCTGGAGACCAACGTGCGCACGGTCTTTCTGCATCACTTCTTTCCCGATGTACCGGCTGTTCCCGACCGCGAGCTGGTGCCGCTGATTCAGGCGGCCTGTCCGGCGGTCCCCGGTGCGGCGACCGACGAGATCGCTCCCTTTGCCGTGCCGCTCGATGATGCCGACACGCCGCGCGCGTGGTATTACGCGTTGCTAGATTACGGCGCATATCTAAAAAAGACGTTGCCCAATCCGTCCAGGCGGTCGGCGGGCTATAGCCGTCAGTCCAAGTTTGAGGGCTCGCGTCGCCAAAAGCGCGCCCACATTGTGCGCATGCTGCTGGCAGCGCGCGATAGGCAGCCGGCGGGTATTACGCTCGATGAAGCCGTTGCAGGCGTTAACGAGATGGAGACGGCAGCCGGTCGCGGGCCGGTCGAGTGCGACTTGATCGCGGGCATTCTAGCTGACCTGGAGCGCGAGGGCTTTTGCCGAGCCGAGGACGATCGTTGGTTGAGTGTGTAGTCCGCTCAAATCTGAAGAACGGGATTGTAAGGTTTAAATTCTCGGCTTGAGGGGCATCCTAAAGACGAGGCCGCTCGAAGCCTACGGGCGGCATGCGTTGAAGGGAAGTACACCTATGGATTTTGAGAATTCCCAAACCAAGAAGAACCTCGAGACCGCTTTTGCCGGTGAGTCCCAGGCACACACCAAGTATCGCTACTATGCATCCAAGGCCAAGAAGGATGGCTACGTTCAGATCTCGAACATCTTTGCCGAGACCGCAGGCAACGAGTCCGAGCACGCCAAACTGTGGTTTAAATATCTGCACGACGGCGCCGTTCCGGGCACTCTGGACAACCTGCGCGACGCCGCCGCGGGCGAGAACTACGAGTGGACCACGATGTATGACGAGTTTGCCAAGACCGCCGAGGAGGAGGGCTTTGTCGAGATCGCCGAGAAGTTCCGTGGTGTCGCCGCCGTCGAGAAGGCCCACGAGGAGCGCTACAACAAACTCGTCGAGCGCATCGAGTCGGGCGAGGTGTTTGAGCGCGAGGGCGTGAAGGTGTGGAAGTGCCTGAACTGCGGGCACCTGCACGTTGGTGCCGAGGCGCCTGAGGTGTGCCCGGTGTGTAACCACCCGAAGGCGTACTTTGAGGAGCAGGTGGTGAACTACTAGCGCGTGACGCTAGCGTGAGCTGGGCCGGGAGGGCCGGACTACCTTCCCTCCTCGCTCACGGCTTCGCAG
>URUC01000148.1 GCA_900550965.1 uncultured Collinsella sp.
CTGGTGATCTCCGCCTTGAGAGGGCGGCGTCCTAAACCGCTAGACGAACGGGCCATATGTAGCAAATGCAATGGCTGGGATGGAGGGAGTCGAACCCCCATTGACGGAACCAGAATCCGCTGTCCTGCCATTAGACGACATCCCAATGACTGCATCGCTGCGCTCGGCTGTGCCTTTGCGCAAGAAAGAAATATACGGGAAGTCCGGCCGTGACGCAAGCCCCAATTTTGACTTTTTTGAAATTCAGTCAAATACAGCCGACACGTGAAGGACCTGTGAAGTCGACCGCTGCACACGAAGGGCAAAACGCCGCGAGCGGTAGCCGTCAACCGTTGGCAGATTCTACCGCGAAAACGATAGCACCAGGCAACACAATCGAAGTATCAATGATCACGTAGATATCGAGGCGCCATGGACGAAGAGCTTGATTACCTATGGGAAACCCTGGGCCTCGAGATCACTGCTGACCTTTGGCCCGAACGGGACAAAATCCATCCCACCCTGCGCCCCGCCATCACGGTGATGCAGGCAAAATACCGCCGTGCATCCTTTTTGATCATGCGGATGTCATGGCACGCGGGACTCCCCGACCTTAAGCGAATCCAGGCAAGCCTCGTCGAGCTGTCCGGTATGCCGACTGTCATATCCGAGGCGCACCTGGAGCAGCGCCAACGCGAGCGACTGCAACAGCAGCGGATTCCCTTTATCTGCCCCGGTGTTCAGGCATATCTGCCCTTTATGGACGAGGAGTACTGGAGCGGCAAGCCCAACAAGCACGTAAAGGTCTACGGTCCGCACGAATGGGCACAGCTCAAGGATTGAGCCGAGCGAGCCCTCCGATGGAAAACACGTCCCACCCCGAGCGCTCAAAACGGGTCGCACTTTCCGCAGCCGCTACAGCAGCGCCTCGGTCCAAGCTGCTTCCCTAAAGCCGGGAATCGCAAAGTCGTCGCCCACCAACAGCGGACGCTTGACCAGCATGCCGTCGGTCGCCAGCAGCTCGTAGCACTCCCGATCCGTCATGCCCGCATCTAGACGCGCCTTCAGGCCCAGCTCTCGATATTTCATGCCCGACGAATTAAAGAAGCGCCGCACCGGCAGTCCCGAACGAGCAATCCAGGTCGCAAGCTCATCAGCCGTGGGATTGTCCAAAACGATATCGCGGTCGATATACTCTACCCCGTGTTCGTCCAGCCATGCCTTGGCCTTCTTACAGGTCGAGCACTTGGGATATTCAACAAACAGTACGGTCATGGGAATCCTCCGAATATAGATCGGCCAACGCAGGCACACGCCACACGAGGCGCCTTCGTATGATGGGCCAATTGTAGCCCACGGGTCACACGCTAAACGAACCGTACCCCGAATCCGCGTTTGATGAACGGCAGCAGCTCCATTGCCTCGGGCGTGATATGGCCCGCAACGTTCATGCGCTCGTCACCGGGAAGATCGACCCGCGCAATCTCAAGCTCGCCTTCGTAGCGCCCATATCCGCTATTGCTCACAGCGATCGACCCCGCCTTTCGCGGCAGGCCGGCTCCGGCATCCGTCGGCACGGAATCCGGCTTATGCGTCGTACGTGACTCCTGAGACCTAAAGATGAGGACACTCGAGTCGGGCCGGTCGTGATGAATCTGCCCGCGCACATAGGCATAACCGGGCTCAAGCTCGCATTGCAGGTCCACGTATCCGGCGGAAACTTGAGCAAACTGCGCCCAGCCCGCATCGGAAAGATCGGGGTCGCCGACCAACACAATGTCGCAATCGGCGCCATGTGCAAGCTCAAGCATATTGAGAGCAACCTTTGACGCGCGACCGCGCTGCGCCTCGACCGTCGGCAGTCCCTCGAATACCGGCCCGCGAACGTTAGCATCACCCGGCACAAAAGCCATGATTTCGAATCCAAGCGCCGCAAGACGAAGATTCACCCGAGCAATGTCCTCCAGAGCTAAACCGGTATAAGGCTTGGGGTAAAAATTGTGGCAGGCGGCAAAACGAGTCACATCGGCACCGGCCTCACGCCACGATGCGATTTCATCAGAACTCACCGTCGATGCATTGACCACAATGCGAAATACACCGGACAGCTCCGCGACCCGCCGGGCGCTAAAGCCATAGTCCAAACGAAGGTATTCCAACCCCAGATCGCGCAGGTCCTCGATGCGCTCAAGCCCGAGCAAATCGCACGTGCGCGGCCCCACATCGGCAATGAGCGCAATGCCGCGGGCGGAAAGCAGCGACAGCACATGACGGACCTTATCGGTATACGCCGCCCCCCCATCCTCGGGAATATGCAGCGAGGTGAACGCATAGCGCGCACCCGCCGCGGCACCACGCTCAATCGTCCGCTCAATATCCTGCAAAGGGCTGGAAAGATAAATCGAAATACCCGTTTTCACGCTTCAACACTCCTTTAAAAAAGGCCGGCGGAGCAGTTAGCCCCGCCGGCACAACCATAGCATCAAGAAATCTGCCGCGCGCCGCGTGCCCTGAGCAACACGGCTCGCGATATCAAACTACTCGCCAAAGAACTCGTTGATCTTCTGCTCGTCGACGCCAAAGAACCACGTCAGGACAAAGCCAGCGGCATAGGCAAGCAGCATAGCGGCAACGTAGCCGAGCTGCTGACCAGGAACGACGATCAGCAGGCCAAACAGACCGGAAACGCCCTGAGAAACCGTGCCGATGTGAAGCAGCGCCGCGAGCGCGCC
>URUC01000149.1 GCA_900550965.1 uncultured Collinsella sp.
ATCATGCCGTGCACGAGCTTACCGCCCGAGAGCACGCCGGCGCCCACGCCGGTACCGATGGTCAGATACACCACGTCAGTGAGGCCCTGGGCGCAACCAAAGGTGACCTCGCCCAGGCAGGCGACGTTGACGTCGGTGTCGTAGCCGCAGGGAATATTGAGTTCGTTTTGGATGGTGCCCAGCAGGTCAAAGTAGCGCCATGCCGTTTTGGGCGTCTCCAGGATCTTGCCGTATTGGGGCGAGGCAGGGTTGACTGCGGTGGGGCCAAAGGCGCCGATGCCCAGCGCGGCGATGCCCTTGTCGGCAAACCATGCGTTGACGGCCTCGACGGTCTCCTGCGGGGTCGTGGTCGCGATCTGCTCACGCTTCAGGACCGTACCGTCTGCATAGCCCGTGGCGCAGACCATCTTGGTTCCGCCGGCCTCGAGCGCTCCGATAAGCTGCTGCTCCGCCATAGTGTTCCTCCCGCTGGGACGAGTTGCTCTGTGACCAAAGTATAGCGCTCTAAACAAATTGAGAAAGCGCTATAAAAAGAAGCCCCGCAACGCGGTGAACTGCGGGGCTTCTTTGGTTACTTTAGTTGCCGGGCCGTCCTTACCCGCGCGGTTTGATTTTATCACGCAGGGACTTGAGGTTCTCCAGCGCCGCGTTGAGCGTCTCGTCACGCTTGGCAAAGTGGAAACGAATCAGATGGTTGACGGGCTCGCGGAAGAAGCTCGAGCCGGGCACTGCGCCCACGCCCACCTTAGACGCGAGGTCCTCGCAGAATTCGAGGTCGCTGTCATAGCCAAACTCAGAGATGTCCATCATGACGTAGTAGGCGCCCTGCGGCACGTTATGCTCAAGACCGATGCTGTCGAGTCCCTGGCAGAACAGGTCGCGCTTGGCGGTATAGAGGTCAAGGACCTCATCGAAATAGCTGTCGTCGAAGTTGAGGGCGGTGACGACGGCTTCCTGCAGGGGAGCGGCGGCGCCCACGGTGAGGAAGTCGTGGACCTTTTTGATGCGCTCGGTGATTTCGGCAGGGGCGATAGTGTAGCCCAGACGCCAGCCGGTGATGGAGTAGGTCTTGGACAGCGAGCTGCAGCTGATGGTGCGCTCGAACATGCCGGGCAGCGTGGCCATATAGACGTGCTCGTGGGGCGCGTAGACGATGTGCTCGTAGACCTCGTCGGTGATGCAGTAGGCGTCGTACTTTTTGCAGAGGTCGGCGATAAAGGTGAGCTCCTCGCGCGTAAAGACCTTGCCGCAAGGGTTGGAAGGGTTGCACAGGACGATCGCCTTGGGATCGTTGTCGCGGAAGGCCGCCTCGAGGACCTCACGGTCGAAGTCAAAGGTGGGCGGGTTGAGCGGCACGTAGATGGGCTCCGCTCCCGAAAGGATCGTGTCGGCGCCGTAGTTCTCGTAGAACGGCGAGAAGATGACGACCTTGTCGCCGGGGTTTGTGACCGTCATCATGGCGGCCATCATGGCCTCGGTGGAGCCGCAGGTGACCACGATGTTCTCGTTGGGGTTGATCGATATGCCCATAAAGTGCTCCTGCTTGGCGGCAAGCGCCTCGCGCATGGCCTGGGAGCCCCAGGTGATGGAGTACTGGTGGTAGAGCGGCTTGGGGTCGGTGGCGATGGCGCTCAGGCTGTTGAGCAGCTGCGCCGGGGGATCGAAGTCGGGGAAGCCCTGCGAGAGGTTGACAGCACCGTACTTATTGGAGATGCGCGTCATGCGGCGGATGACCGAATCGGTAAACGTTGCCGTACGGTTGGAGAGTTCTTTCATGCTTGTCCTTTCGAGCATTTGCAGTGGGGCAAGTTTACTCCTATGAAACCGGTGGGAATTGCTCGAAACGCGCTTGAAAAACTCTTTTCAAAATTCTTGAAAATTGGGGCTTGCATCGCGTGGCGTTCCTTGCAATAATAGTCGAGCGCGAAGCGCACAGGACACGGTGGGTGTAGCTCAGTTGGCTAGAGCGACGGGTTGTGGTCCCGTAGGTCGAGGGTTCGAGTCCCTTTACCCACCCCAGTTCTTGCTTCGTGTTGATATCGGGTCGTTAGCTCAGTTGGTAGAGCAGGGGACTCTTAATCCCAAGGTCCAGGGTTCGACCCCCTGACGGCCCACCAAAGCATGTTTAGACGGTCAACGAAAGTTGGCCGTCTTTTTTGTTGACCTCGCATGTGGTCGGACCCGAAAGAGCGCGGCCGCTTTCACAGATCGAGTCTACCCTGGGGATCGGTAAAACCGTCAGTACCTTCCTTGAGTTTCTTTTCGTCTGCCTTCACGCGACGCTCGAGCTTTTTTGTATCCTCGGCAGGCGGCAGGTTCTCGGGGACAATTCCGCGGTCGATGAGGCTGCCACGCACGCTTGCGTTGTTCTCGACGTGCTCTTGCTTGATATGGTCCAGACCGTATAGGTCGTGTTCCTCGGCGTTGAAGGCCGTCATCGAGTTCGTAAGGTCCTTTGCTTTGATGAGGACATCGGCTAACCTGTCCGCCAATGCCGCGCTCTTGGGTATGCCGAGCTGCTGCTTCATTTCCGCCGTGCTTCTGCCGCCGAATAACGCTTCATCGCCCTTCGACTTGATGATCGCGAATCCTTTGGAGTCCACGCCGCGTTTGAATGCAATACCCGAGAGCTGTTTCTCTGAATCGGATAGCGAGTGGCGCGCCTGTAAGCGCT
>URUC01000150.1 GCA_900550965.1 uncultured Collinsella sp.
GGAGGGCCGACAAGGAGAGCGCCGCGTGGCAGTTTGGCGCCGATCTCCTCGTAGCGCTGCGGCTTCTCCAGAAAGTCGACGACCTCCTTGAGGGACTCCTTGGCCTCTTCCTGGCCGGCGACATCCTTAAAGGTCACGCCCACGTCCTTGGAGGCGATCACGCGCGCGCCGGACTTGCCCAGTCCACCGCCGCCAAAGTTCATCGACGGACCGTCATCACCCATGGCCTTCTTCATGCGTCGGTTGAGCCACCAGCCAATCAGGAAGAAAATCGCCATGGGAAGAATGAGGGTGAGCAGGTAGTAGGTCATCAAACCCGAGTTCTTGTCGGGAACGACCGATTCCAGGGACGCACCGGATTCAAGCACGCGATCGGTAAAACCCGCATCATTCGGCACACCGGTCGTCTTGTAGGCGATGTTCTCGTCCTCGCCCTTCTTGGTGTAATAAATCGTGTAATCGTCCGTGTTGTACTCGACCTTGTTGACGCTCTTCTTATCGAGCGCTTTGACAAACGTCGAGTAATCGGTCTTCGTAATCTGCTGCGTGTGACCGATGTTGGGGAACAGAACGGTCGAGAGCACGAGGTAGACGACGAAGGCGATGAGCACGTAGAGGATCATATTCCGTCTACGTTTGTTGTCATCCATCTCCATCTGCTTGAACTCCATCTACTGGGGTTGATAATGGTTTCTAGAATACCCAACCCGAGCGACGATAAACCGACGCCGGGCACGAAAGGACAGAGATGGCATCACTGGAAGTCGGCAAGGTTCAAATCTATACGGGCGACGGCAAGGGCAAGACGACGGCTGCGCTGGGGCGCCACGGGCTATGGACTTAACGTACTCATGCTTCAGTTTGCCAAGAAGCTGCACTGCGCCGAACATGACGCAGCGCCTCGATTGGGGCTACGCATCGTACAAGCCGACCGCGACACGCCCGAGGCTTGCGCCGCGCAGATCATGGAGCTCGCACGCGAGCAGATATCACAGGTCGACGTTCTGATTTTGGACGAACTCGGCGAGGCCATGCGCCGAGGCTTTGTGACGCGCGATGATGTCGAGGCGCTCATTGCGACAAAGCCCGCCACCACAGAGCTCGTACTCACCGGCCGCGATCTTCTCCCGCTCGCCGATCTAGCGGACCTGGTCACCGAAATGCGCCCCGTAAAACACTACTTCGACGAAGGCCTCCTAGCCCGCCAAGGCATCGAATACTAGCCATTGCGGACGTCACCAATGGCTAGACGGTGGCGCGGCCGAGCCAGTTGCCGCTGTGGTGGTAGATGGTAAACATCGTGGCCGTGATGAGCCAGGTTACGGGGTAAACCAGCAGCAGGTGCTCAAGCGACGGATCGAACGGCATAATCGCAAACACCCAGATCACCCTGAGCACGACGGTGCCAAAAATCGTGAGCAGCATGGGCTGCAAGCTCACGCCGGCGCCGCGAATGGAGCCCGACGCATTTTCGATAATCGAGAAGATCGCGTAGAACGGCGCGATGAAATGAAGAATCGTCGTGGTGTACGCCGAAATCGAAGCATCGTCGACAAACAGACGCGACAACGGGCCCGAGAACACCATCAGCACGGCAGAGAGGCCACCGATCAGCGCAAACGAAAGCACGAGCGACGTGTGGTAGCCCTTGCGCATGCGCTCGTAATTACGCGCGCCAAAGTTCTGCGCCGAGAACGTAGTGATCGATACGCCGAGCGCCTCGGTCACCATCCAGATAATGCCATCCAGGCGTCCAGATAGACCCCATGCCGTGGTGACATCGGCACCAAACGAGTTGACCGACATCTGGATCAGCACGTTCGAGATCGAATAGGCAGCCGATTGAAAACCGAGTGGCAGACCGCACGAGATCATACTCTTACAAATACCGCGATCGATGCCGAGCTTAGACAGCGAAAGACGCCATGCACCCGGAGCGCGCATCATGCGCAACACGATCATCGTTGCATTGGAGCAAATGGTCAGCGCTACCGCGATGCCGCAGCCCAGCGCCTCCATATGCAACACAGCAACAAAGATGATATCCAGCACCACGTTAACAAGGCAGCCAGAGGCAATGATCACAGCGGGACCGCGCGTATCCCCCACGGCACGCAGCAGTGCGGTTCCCATATTAAGCAGCAGTGCCGCAACCATCGCGGCAAAATAACAGCGAGCATAGGCAACGCCCTCGGCAAGTAGCTCGTGCGGCGTATTCATCAACACCAGCATGGGCTCGACAAAAACCATGCCAAGAATGGAAACGACGATGCCGCCCACCAAAGCAAGCGTCATGGCTGTATGGACCGAACGGCTCAGACGCTCGCTATCGTGCTGGCCAAAAAACTGACCCGTGATAACGGCACAACCGGCGCCAACGCCAACGCAAAAACCAATGCAGAGCTCGGTGAGCACCATCGTGGCTTGAATGCCGCCAAGCGCAAGCTTGCCGCCAAACTGACCGACGATATAGGTGCCGATAAGCGTGTAAGCCTGCTGAAAAAACGAACTAAAAAAGATGGGAACGCACAGCGACAGCAATTGCTGCCAAATGAC
>URUC01000151.1 GCA_900550965.1 uncultured Collinsella sp.
CATAGAGATGCCTGGGTAGCTAAAGAATGAGCCCCGCGATCGGTGCCGGTCGCGGGGCTGTTCGGTTTCTAGTGGTTATGCGGGCAGTTGGCGCAGCAGCCGCTGGTGGCGCTGGTGCTGGAGCCACCGCTTCGCTGGTCGGTGTTGTAGAAACCGCTACCCTCAAATTTAATGCCGCTGGCCGAGAACGTCTTGGCCGCCGGGGCACCGCAGCTGGGGCAAACGACCTCGGGAGTCTCGGACATGGGATGCTCAACCTCAAACACGTTGCCGCAGCTCGAGCACTTGTAATCGTAGCGCGCCATAATACTTCCTTTTCAGCACAAAGCGGGCAGATTACTCTGCCCGCAAAAATTCAAACGTCTGTAACTGTACCCTATATCGGGGGTTTTATCACGCTTCGCCCCAGAATCTATGGGTGTTGCGCAGGAGCTGTGCAGTTTTGCCCTCGGCGGCCGCAACGTCGGCCTCATCGGCCTGCCAGGTCCAGTTGCCCGTGGCGACGCCTGGTACGTTCATGCGTGCATCGTCGCCTAACCCCAGTACATCCTGCAGTGGCATCATCACCAGTGGAGCATTGCTTGCCAGCGCATCGCCCATCAGCTTGGCCGCCACCTCAACACCGCTCGGCTCGTCGCCGCCCGCAAAGGAGCGCGTGCACCAACCGGCGAGCGTCGACGTGTCGTGCGTCGAGGTGTACAGAATCTTGCCCGGCGTGGGGTGCACGCCGCAGCGGACGTCGTAATCGCTAAACTCAAGCACGTCCATACCGGGGAAGCCGCAGGTCGAAGCCATAGCGCGAACACCGGGCGTCAGATACCCCAGATCCTCCGCGATAAAATTGAGCGGTCCCAGCTCGTCGTAGGCGGTCTGGAACAGGTCCTTGCCCGGGCCCGCCAGCCAGCGACCGTCGGCGCAAGCCTTTCCTGCGGGAATGCTAAAGTAGCTGTGGAATCCCAGGAAGTGGTCCAGGCGCACGCGGTCGTAGAGCGAGAACGCGCGACGCAGACGGTCCATCCACCAGCGGTAGCCGTTCTGCTTCATGTGGTCCCAGCGGAACGTCGGGTTGCCCCACACCTGGCCCTCGGGCGCAAAATTGTCGGGCGGCGCGCCAGAAATCTCAATCGCCTTGCCGGTATCGGACAGCCAGAAGTTCTCGGGCTCGCTCCACGCGTCGGCCGAATCGTCCGAGACATACATAGGGATATCGCCGATGACCTCGATGCCCTTCTTGTGCGCATAGTTCATGAGCTCGCACCAGGCAAGGTCAAAGCGGTACTGCATGTACGCCTGCAGCTCTGCCTCGTCGTGAAAACGCTTGTCGTCGATCAGATGCTCGTTATAGCGCGCGACATCGGCCGGCCAATCGTGGCGCGACTCGCCCTCAAAGTACTTCTTGACGGCCATGTAGACGCAGTACTTCTCGAGCCAATCGGCGTTGCGATGCTTAAACGCCGTGTAGAGCGGGTCTGCATCCTCGCCGCCACGGGCCTTCCAAGTCTCAAAGTCGGCCGCCAGCTCCTCTTGGCTTTCGGGCAGCAGGTCAATATTGCCCGCAAAGGCCGAAGGCCCGGCGTAAGGGGAGCGGAAGAAGTCCGTCGGGTTGACGGGCAGGACCTGCCAGTAGCGCATGCCCATGGCGGCCAGATGATCGATAAAGCGACGCGTGGGTGCGCCGATCGTGCCGGGCTTGCCGTCATCGGTCGGGACCGAGGTGATGTGGCACACGACGCCCGCGCCGTGATCGAGCGGCTCCTGCAGACGCTGCTCGGCATGGTGATAGATGATTGAAGAGCCCAGCGGATACAGATCGAGCGTGACCGTACCGTTGTGGATCTCGCACTCGTGACCGCTGATTACGTCACTCGCGCATTCGCCGAGCGCCGGAATCGTCACGCGGTGCGAATTGCGCAAGCTGCGGTTGATGATAACCGTCGCGGACTCGCCATCCTTGCCCGTGCGATTGTAGGCCAGCACCTCGTCGTTGAGCGCGAAGGCCTTGATCTCGCCGTCAACCATAAACGACAGGGCGCGGCGTACGGCGGAGGCGTTCTTGACAATGGCCAGCGTGTCGAAGTCGTGCAGGTCTTCCTTTAAAGGCAGCGTGCGGCGGTTGCCCGGATCGGTCAGGCCCTCCAGGCCGTACTCGTCGCCGTAGTAGATCGAAGGCACGCCGGGGAAGGTCATCTGCATAAGCGTGGCGAGCCAAAAGCGGCTCTTGGCTAGTCCCATCGCGTTCTCGTCCAGGCGCCATTTGCTGCGCTCGCACTCGGGCAGCTGCGACTCGTCGGGGCCGCCGCCGAGCACCGAGATGATGCGCGGACGGTCGTGGCTCGAAAGCAGATTGAGCGCGCAGGACAATGCCTCTCTCGGGTAGTTCTC